>JAIRLR010000107.1 GCA_031259195.1 Streptococcaceae bacterium
ATTTCCCTACTCAAAATTTAGTTAAGTATAAATTTACTAAATTTTAAGAAAAAATTTTTTTAGCTTTGGGACATTTTCGATGAACATCTATCAAGACATTATCACTGAGCAGCGACAGCTTTAGCAACGATTCTTTCAAACCTTTGTAGTATTTAATCTAAAAGTTTATAATTCTCATAAGAATTATATTTTTAAGAATTATGAGGAGAAAGGGATATGTTTGTAGGCAGAAAAGATGAGTTGCAAACATTAAGTCGACTTATAACTCTGAGCGATTTGAATTTTTGGTTTTATATGGAAGACGTAGAAAAAGAATATCCATATAGAGAAAATGAAGCAACAAGTAAAAAAGGTAAATACATACTTGCAGATAATATGTTTCGTTTTTGGTATCGTTTTATTTTTCCAAATAAACGCAGAATAGAAATAGGAAATGGATTATATTTAGCTGAAAAAAAGATTTTTCTCTTGTTTTCAACTTTTGTTGGGAAGCCAATATTTGAAGAAGTGACGATTGAGTATATGATTAGGTTAAGTCATACAGATGCTTTTTCATTTTTCCCAACTTTTTATGGAACTTGGTGGGGAGCAGATAATGAATATAAAAAAGCAACGGATATTGATATTTTGATAGTTGATGACGAAGATGAGAAGGTAGCAATTTTTGGTGAATGTAAATGGCGCAATGATTTTCAACAACACAAAGAGATAGAAAAATTGTTAGATAAACCTCGTTTATTTCTTCATTTAAAGCCAAGGTTATATTTTTTTACAAAGACAAATCTTTCAGATGTGGAGAAAAAATATGCAAAAGAAAAAAAGATCGAAATTGTCACTTTGGATGATTATTTTGATTTATGTTTAGATTAAGTTTTTATCATTATTGGGTTTGTATGGAAGATACTCTTTGATAGGTAATAAATTTTTTATTAAGGAGCAGTACGTTAATGGCAAATTATTTAGTTACTGGTGGTGCAGGTTTTATTGGCTCTAATTTGGTGAATGACTTGTTAAAAGAGCGTTATGTTGTTGTTATTGATAATTGCTCGATGGGCAAAGTAGAAAATTTGAATGCTTCTCCTAATTTAGAGTTTATTAAAGGAGATGTTACCGACCAAGTGTTGGTGGAGAAGATATTAAGAAAAAAATTTGATTATATTTTTCATTTAATAGCAATTGCCTCAGTGGCTGACTCGGTTGAGCGTCTAGTTGAGACGCATCAGGTGAATTTTGATGGTGTTTTTCAATTGCTTAAGGGAGCAAGGAAATACTAGTTTTCCGAGGAGGTCTAATCATCAGAAGTGAAATCGAATTTATATTTATAAAAAGTATTTACAAATTTTAGAAGTCTAAACTTTTGCTTTTTTTCTACGCTAGAAAAGAGGGAGATTGGTTGAGTGTTGTAAGTAGTTTCACTTTAGTCGAGAAAGAGGAGTACATGTATCTTGCTTTGAAGGAGGCCAAGAAAGCGGAGTGTTTAGCTGAAGTGCCTATCGGTGCGATTATTGTTCAAGACAAAAAAGTAATTGCAAGTGGATATAACTTGCGCGAGAAGACAAGAGATGCGACGACACATGCTGAAATGACAGCTATTCGTAGTGCTAATAAAGTTTTAGATAATTGGCGGATTGAAAATGCAGCGATCTTTATCACAGTTGAACCTTGTGCGATGTGTAGTGGCGCACTTTTACTATCTCGTATAAGTAAAATTTACTTTGGTGCATATAATGCCAAAGGAGGAAGTGCTGGAACGGTTATTGACTTGTTTAATATTTCAGTATTTAATCACACTGCTTATGTAGAAGGTGGGATTCTCGAAAAAGAATGTGCAAAGTTGATGAGTAATTTTTTTTATAAAAAGCGTTAACAGGTTCTTAGATTTACTGCATTAATACATATAGCGCTCCCCTTTATTTTTCATTATAATAAAGTGAAAGTAAATCAAGGGAGATGTAGTATGGAGATTATCGAAAAAGCACCGGCTAAGATAAATCTTGGTGTTGATGCGCTGTATCAGCGTGATGATGGATATTATGAGTTAGAAATGGTTATGATTAGTGTTGACTTGAGTGATCATATTACTGTTTGTGATTTTCCAGAGCCAAAAATTCAGTTAAAAACAAATTCGGGCTTTTTGCCGCTTGATCGTAAAAATCTTGTTTATAGAGCAGCAGAACTTTTGATGGAGCGCTTTGCTGTTTCTACTGGCGTGGCTGTAGAGATTGATAAACGGATTCCAGTAGCGGCTGGTTTAGCTGGAGGCAGCTCTGATTGTGCAGCGACACTGCGTGCATTAAATAAACTTTGGCAGCTTGGTTTGACATTAGAAGAGCTGGCTAGTCTTGGTGCTGAAATTGGTAGTGATGTGCCTTATTGTATTTATGGCAATACTGCTTTTGTTAGCGGACGCGGGGAATTTGTAGAAAAAATAACTAATATCAAACCCTTTTGGACCGTTTTAGCAAAACCACCGAAAAGTATGCCAACTGCAAGTGTTTTTCAGGCGTTAGATATTGACCATATCTCTCATCCAAATATTCATGCACTGCGTGAAGCGATTGATAAACAAGATTTTGAGCAGATGTTTAAAAAGATGGGCAATGTCCTGGAATCAGTTACAATTGAGCGCATGCCAGAGATTCAAAAAATAAAAAATATTATGCTATCCCTTGGAGCTAAAGCTGCGCTAATGAGCGGGAGCGGGTCAACTGTTTTTGGTATTTGTGAAAATCAAACACAGGCTAAGCATGTATTTAATGGCATAAAAGGATTTAACTCTGAAGTTTATTTAACTCGTTTGTTAGTAAATTAGGAATGAGTGGAGAATTTGAAACGAAGAAGATGGCAGTTTTTGCTTGTTTTGATGTTGTTGTTTATGCTTTCCGGATGTAAAAATAATACTTTAAGTAAGCAAGAAGTAGCTGATGAAAAAGTTGTGACGACTTTTTATCCTATGTATGATTTTGCTAAGAATATTATGGGGTCCACTAAAAATCTTAAGTTGCTTATTCCAGCAGGAGTGGAGCCTCATGACT
>JAIRLR010000109.1 GCA_031259195.1 Streptococcaceae bacterium
GGGTATTTAGTGGCTATATCTTTTAAAACAATATCAGCACAGATAATTCGACACCACGATGTCCGACTCTGGCATACAAACGGATCACGACGTTGATGAGCTAGGTAAGGATTAAAAGCAGTATTTGTTGGAGCGGCTAAAACTAAATTGTTATAGAACAAACCAACAATTATCGCCATACCCATAATAAGTTTTTTTCCCATTTTCATTTTTTCAATTACTCCTTTTATTTTATTACTTTGTAAGTATACAAAAAAAATTTAAAAAAAAGTTAAGATGGAAAATATTTTCACACTTTTACTTTATTTGAATTGACAATGAAGGAGAAAAAAATGACAAATAAATGACTTATGGCAGCTATTTAGACAACTCTTCATATTCGCAATTATTTTGCTTTGTTGTTATATTTAGCATAGATTAATTTTTAAGGTTGGAAGTAAATTACAGCCTATTTATTTTGCTAAGAACCTGTTAACGATCTCCGTAATTGTGACTTTTCTAGTAATTTTTTGCCTTTCTTCGTCAAAAAGCCTCGATTTAGCACCGCTAAACCTACGTTTTTTTCCTAGAAATGCACAAAAATTTCTCAAAAAAACCTGTCGGGTTATTACAAGTTGTTTCAAGCTTTGCTTGATTACAAACTTGTATAACGGGATCCATCAATAGATAGATCATTAACAGACTCTAAAGAGGTTTAAATGCATGATTCACTACCTATCAATTATTGGGAATTTTATTCTTAAAAATATTCCCATTTCTGTTTTAATTTTAAATATTTTACTAAGTATTATGATTGTTTTTCGAGAGAAGAAGCCATCTGCTAGCACATGGGCTTGGATTTTAGTTTTAAGTTTTATTCCTATTGTGGGCTTTTTTTTGTATCTATTATTAGGCCGTGGTTTGAGCCGAATTCGTTTATTTGACTTGCAAATTCAAAAAAAAATCGGAATGATGGAAGAGTTAGCAAAACAGCAGGAAAGTATGCGTTCAGGAGAGTATCCAAATCCAGCGATTGGCGATATTGATGCGCGTGGTTTGATTCATATGGTGACGGTGTTTGAAAATAATTATTATGCCTCTCACTCAAAGGTAAAATTATTTACAGACGGTCGTAAAAAGTTTGATGCCTTGATTAAAGATATCAAAAATGCAAAACATCATATTCACTTTCAATATTATATTTTTCGGATGGATAATTTAGGCAAGGAAATCTACACAGAGCTATTGGCAGCACAAAAGCGTGGTGTAAAGGTACGAATCTTACTTGATGCTTGGGGCTCACATGGTGTTAAGAAAAAAACTTTTTGCGAATTAATCCATGCAGGTGGAGATGTTGTTTTTTTCTTTCCAATAAAACTCATTTCTAGTTTTCGGGTCAATTATCGCAATCATCGCAAGATTGTTGTAATTGATGGAAAAGTGGCATATACTGGCGGTTTTAATGTGGGAGATGAGTATCTAGGACTTTCCAAGAAATTTGGCTATTGGCGAGATAATCATTTGCGTTTAACGGGAGAAGGTGTTTACTCTCTGCAAAACCGTTTTATTATGGATTGGAATTCACAACATTCAAATGAGATCAAAAAGCCTGAAAAGTATTTTCCTCAAGAAATGGACTGGGGCGATTTGCACCTGCAGATTGTTACCAGTGGGCCAAATTCTCATGATGAAGAAGTGAAAAATGTTTATTTAAAAATGATCAATATGGCGCAAAAAGAAATTTTGATCCAAACACCTTACTATATTCCGGATGAATCGATTCATGAAGCGCTGAAAACAGCGCTTATGAGCGGCATCAGTGTACACTTACAAATTCCTAATAAGCCAGATCATCCCTTTGTTTACTGGGCAACTTATTCTTTTGCTGCGGAGTTATTAGATTACGGGGCTGTTGTTGAAACATATGAAAAAGGTTTTGTTCACGCCAAAACAATCATTATCGACCTGGGAATTGTCAGCATCGGTTCAGCCAATATTGATGTGCGTTCGTTTAATCTAGACTTTGAAGTAAATGCATTGATTTATAATAAAGACTTTGCAGAAAAAGCGCGGCAAGCATTTTATGCCGATGAAACAGATTACCACGTGGTGACAAAAGAAGAGTATGAGTCGCGCTCGCTGATCATTCGTTTTAAAGAAAGTTTAGCTAGATTGATTTCGCCGTTGCTATGATGATGTATAAAAATCATTTTTAGACGACTTTTTTACGTCCTGAATAAATAAAAAAAATAGCCAAACAAAAGAAAAGAAGCGATAAAGTTTGTGAAATACGAAAATTGCCCAAAATCATCAAGCTATCACTACGCATTCCTTCAATAAAAAAACGACCAAAAGCATACCACGCAACATACTGCCAAAAAATCTCCCCTTCGCGGTAAAAATTTTTTTGATGACGCAGTAATAAGATTAAAAACAAGCCAAGCAAGTTCCAAAATGACTCATATAAAAAGGTCGGCTGATAGTAAGTAGCGTCAATCTTCATGCCCTCAACAATAAAATTTGGCAAATGAAGCGTTGATCGTAGAAAAGACTTCGTTGTTGCAAAGCCATATGCTTCTTGATTAATAAAATTGCCCCAACGTCCTATCACCTGCGCTAAAAGAACACTAGGAACTAGGATATCTAAAAACTTAAAAAATGACAGATGGCGCTTTTTGCAAAAAATAAAAAGGCAGGTAATTCCTATAAGCAAACCGCCATAAATAGCCAATCCTCCATGCCAAAGAGCAAAAATTTCAGCAGGATTTGCAAAATAATATGAAAGATTAAAGATCACATAATACAAACGCGCTCCCAAAAGCCAAAGAGGCAACGTATATATTACAAAATCAATAACATCCCCTGGAGCAAAACCAACTTTTTTTGCCTCTGTACATGCCATTACCAAACCAAGGGCAACTCCTAAAGCGATTAAAATTGCATACCAACGAATATTGAATAGACCAAGACGTAAAGCAATTGGTGAAATATCTAACAAATTTTATAATCTCCTCTTCTTTTTTGTCGAATTTTCCTTTATTAGCTGTGTTAGACGTTGTTCAAATTTTTCCGTAGCATCAAAGCCCATGGTATTAGCACGAAAATTCATTGCCGCAACTTCAATGATCGTAGACAGATTACGTCCTGTTTTCACCGGAACACGAATTTGTGCAACATTAACATCAGCTATGGATATCATCACCGTATCACTACCCAAACGATCATAGTTTTTTCCCTTCGCCCACTGCTCCAGATAAATAACTAACTGTATCTGCATAGCTTTGCGCACAGAGCTGGTGCCAAATAAATTCATAACATCAATAATACCCACACCGCGAATTTCAAGTAAATGCTTAAGAATCTCTGGTGACTCTCCAATAAGAGTTAATTCATCTTTTTGATAAACATCGACACGATCATCAACAATTAAGCGATGGCCATTTTTGATTAATTCTAACGCCGTTTCAGATTTTCCAATCCCAGAGTCTCCCTGCAGCAAGATTCCAAGTCCATAAATATCCATTAAAACACCATGAATACTCACGCGTTTTGCCAGGCGTTCATCTAAAAAGTTAGTGATAACACCGACTAAGCGTGAAGTTGCAAGTGGTGAGCGCAAAACAGCAATCTTAGCCTCTTTGGCAGCGATAATAAACTCCTTTGGGCAGTTCAGTCCGCGCGAAATGATGATTGCAGGGAGACCTTTAGCAAACATTTCTTTTAAAATCTTTAGCTTTTTCTCAGAAATCATGTGACTCATAAAAGAAAGTTCTTTTCTGCCAAACATCTGCAAACAATTAGAAGCATAGTAATTAAAGTAACCCGTTAACTCCAGTCCTGGACGCGAAATATCACTAGCGATAATCTTTTGTTCAAGAGCTTTTTGTTCACCAACAATCACTTCTAACTTTAATTTTTCAACCAGTTCTAAAACTCTAACAAAATCACTCAAAACTACCAGCTCCATTTGGAAAGATGATCGTTATTTAGGCATAATTATAACATTAATCGATTATATGCAAAAAGGATAGAGAAATGGACAGTCAAAAATATAAAAAAGAGCTACGTAACAAAACGCTCAAACTTTTAAAAAAGTTTACAGGATCTCAACGCATACAAGCAGAAAAAAATTTACAAAAACAGCTTATACTAAGCTCTGAATGGCAACAAGCAAAATGCGTAGCTTTAACCATTTCTCTACCTTTTGAAATAAATACAAGCAAGCTTATCACGCAAGCATGGAAAGAACAAAAACAAGTTGCTATCCCCGTTACCCAAAACGATAGGCAAATGAACTTTTACCAAATCACTCCACAAACGAGCTGGAGAATTTCGCAATTTGGCATCAAAGAGCCAATAAATGCTAGACTTCTCGTAAAAGAAGCTATTGATTTAATGATTGTTCCTGGTATTGTTTATAACAAAAGCGGTTACCGTATTGGCTTTGGTAAAGGATTTTATGATCGTTATCTTGCAAATTTTTACGGCCATACCGCTAGCTTAGTTTTTTCTTTTCAAGTCAATAATACTTGGAGTCCTCAAGCTTTTGACCAAAAAGTGCAAAAATTATATATTGGAGAATAAGTAAATGAGCATTTTTAAGCGAAGTTTTCGTGATACACCTTACGCAACATATCTTTTTTTATTGATACAATCTATTATTTTTTTAGCAATGCAAATCACTCCTGCAGGTTCTACTAGTATTAAAACAATTGTTAACTTTGGCGGATTATATAATCCCTATGTCACTCAGCTGCATGAATACTGGCGCTTTATTACACCTATTTTTGTGCATATTGGTTTTTATCACTTTCTCTTTAATGCTTTTGTTCTCTTCTTTCTTGGTGAACAAGTAGAAAATCTTTATGGTCACGTTCGCTTTTTTCTTATTTACTTGCTGTCTGGAGTTAGCGGCAATATTTTAAGTTTTGCCTTACATAATGAATCCGTATCCGCTGGTGCTTCGACTTCTCTTTTTGGAATGTTTGGCGCCTTTATTATTTTAAAGCACTATTTTTCTCACAATCTAGTATTATCAACCCTGGCTAGACAATATACCTTTTTAGTGGCCCTAAACTTAATTTTTAATCTTTTCGACTCATCTACAGATATTTGGGGGCATATCGGCGGCTTTTTCAGTGGCCTTTTAGCTGGCATTGCTCTTGCGGTTCCTAAACAAGCTAGGTATTATCGCATTATAGAACGCCTCTCCGCAGGAATATTACTAATCATTTTTTTAGTTATCTTTTTAAAAATTGGTTTTACAAAAACAAAATTTGCTTGATTATAAAGGACGGATACAAATATGATCAAACTTATTGCATCTGATATGGATGGAACACTTGTCAATGGACAATTAGAAATTTCTGATGAAAATACCAAAGCGATTAAAGTAGCACAAAAGCGCAAAATTTTATTTTGCATCGCCACAGGTCGTGATTACCGAGAAGCTTCGATTCCCCTGATCGAACAAAAAATCACCTGTCCAATCATTACTTTAAATGGTGCGCATCTTTTTGATGAAACGGGAGAAACTATCGGTTTAAACGCTATCGATAACAAAACAACTCATCAACTTTGGAAAATTTTTAAAGCAAAAGGTGTTTACGCAGAATTAATGACCAATCAAGGTGTCTTTGGTCAAGACGCTCAAAAACGTTTGCATTATTTCATTGCTTACATTGGCGAAACGATGCCTCATTTAATACACCAGCAAGCACTTGAAATGGCTCATACATATTTGGATCATTTTCATTTACATTACGTCGAAGATATTTTAGAAGTGGCCGATCGCGAAGATGAAGATATCGAAATTTTAAAGATTTTTGTTGCCGATGATAATCTTGAAACATTAGCACAAATTACTCAGGAAATCCAAGCCACTTTCCCAGAGTTAGTTATCACCTCTTCTGGCGCTTACAACATTGAAATCAATCATAAAAGCGCCCAAAAAGGCATTGCTGTCTTAAAACTAGCACAAAAGTATAAAATAAAACCTGAAGAAATAATGACTTTAGGCGATAGCTTAAATGATGTTTCCATGTTAAAATTGGCACAAATAAATGTGGCAATGGAAAATGCCAATCCTGAAGTTAAAAAAATAGCTACACATATCACTACATCTAATGAAAATTCAGGTGTGGCCAAGGCTATTTGGCATATTTTAAATGGCGAATGGAAATAGTTAGATTTATCTGTTTATAGTCTTTTAAGAAAGCGTGAACATGATGGCAGAGTATTTTGTTCAGCAAAAAGCTTTAAGTTCAAATAGACGGACACTTGTGCAAGATGAAAATGGCAAAAATATTTATCTTCTCGTTGGTCGTTGGGGCAAATGTCATGATAAAGTTAGCCTTTACGATCTAGATGGTCATCTTCTTGGCTTTATCAGGCAAACGTCAGTTATTAGCGGCGGTAGATTCTCTTTATATAAAGGTCTTGAAAAAGTCGCCACAATGCAAAAAATACCAACCCTGAAAAAAGATCGATATTTTTTATCAAAACTTAACTGGATCGCCAGTGGTAATTTTTCAGAACACCGCTATGAAATTAAACATGGCTATACCCTCATTATGCAAATGCTAGGCACCCATATGCTTCGAGGTGATTTTTACTCTTTAGTAATTCCTGAAAAAGAAAACGCCCCACTAGCTATTTTAATCTCTGCTGTTTTAGATTATTGGCTTTATAACTCAAAACCTCAGAAAACATTTTCTCTAAAAAACTACACTAGGCAGATTTTAAAATTTAATTCTCTCCTGGCTCGGAAGCAATCAAAGTGAGATCGCCTGTAAAGTGCCAATCATCAATACCCGCTGGCAAAATAAAATGATCACCTTTTCTCAAAGCATAAGAACTTTCAGTTATTATTAAACTTCCCTTTCCTTCAATCACTGAAACCAAAGTATAAGGCGCACCTTTTTGTAAAAATAGCTCACCTTTAACTCGCCATTTATAAACATTAAAAAATGGCGTTTTGGCAAAAGTTGTTATCATTGACAAGCCAACCTTCTCCTTCATAATCTCAAGTTTCGGCGTCACTCCAGGAATATTTGTAACATCAATTGATTGCTTAATATGCAGCTTGCGCAGATTTCCCTTATCATCTTTACGATCAAAGTCATAAACGCGATAAGTAGTATCAGATGATTGCTGCGTTTCTAAAATCAATATTCCTTTGCCAATCGCATGAATCGTTCCTGAAGGAACATAGTAAAACTCCCCTTTTTTCACCGACACATGCGTTAGTAAGTCATTCCAACGCGCATCATGAATCATCTCAACAAACTCCTTGCGCGTTCTGGCATGATGCCCATAAATAATCTTAGCATTAGGCTTGGCATCAATAATATACCAGCACTCACTCTTGCCTAGCTCACCCTCATGTTTTAGTGCATAAGCGTCATTTGGATGGACTTGCACAGATAAATAATCTTCTGCATCTAAAATTTTTGTTAATAATGGAAAAACTTCGCCTGAAACATTTCCAAATAATTCTCGGTGATTGGCCCACAACTCATCTAACTTCTGACCTTGATATTGGCCATTTTTAACCGTTGATACTCCATGAGGATGAGCAGAAATAGCCCAATATTCGCCAATTTTATCTGCTGGCAAGTCATAGCCGAAAACAGTCTTTAGCTTGGTTCCACCCCAAATTTTTTCCTGAAAAACTGAGTCTAAAAATAATGGCTCTTCCATGCAATAATCCTACTTCCCATTAAATATGACTTACTCAGAAATACCTTCTATTCCTGTTACTTCGCTTTGCTCTTCATCTAAAACTTTGCTTGAACTTTCACTTGTTTTAGTTTTCTTTTTCTCACCAAGTAAATTTAGTGATGCGTCCTCTGGGGCCTTTAACCCTGTTACACTTTCATATGTTAACTGTTTCCCCAATGTAGCATTTGCTGGTAGTCCCATTTGCTCACGCATATAATTTTGCGCTTGCAATAAAAGATTCTTTGGTACTAACTGATAAGATGCACCGTTAATCATATCTCCTACTCCTGGCAATTGTAAAGAAACAGCATGCTTAAAGAGTGATAAAGGATATGTTTTTCTAATCCGAACCAAATCCTTCCATGCCAGATTTGTCCTTATATTACCACTAATTGTTTTAAAAATTTTCTTATATTTGGTAAAAGAATTAATAGAAAAAAGCTTTTCAACTAATTTTTGGGACACTTGGCGCTGACGAGCATCGCGACCATATGTTCCATCATCTCCATGACGATAGCGAGCATAATTTGTTGCTGTGCGCCCATCCATTTTCTGCTTGCCTTCACTAATCCACTGAAAAATAGCATCAAAGTTATATCCATAATGTTGTGCTTCCCAAGATCTCATCGGCTCATCACTAGGAATCAAACCTTTAAGAGCTGCCAAATCATCTGGCACAGGTACTCTATCTAAATGTTTACCGTCAACTGTTCCAAATTTGGCATCAATTGTCAACCCGCCAACATCGTCCACCAACTCTGGAAAACCAATCATATTAACAGCTATAACATAATCTATTTTAATGTCTATCAACTTGGCTACTGTGTCCATGGACATGCCTTCTTTTCCTCGAGCAAAAGCGTGATTGATCTTATCTTTTACGCCTGTATATTCATTATCATCCGGTCCATCCAGTAAAACATACAAATCTCGTGGAAAACTCAAAACAGTTGTTTGTTTCTTTTTGGGATTAACCACTACCAACATCATTGAATCCGCGCGACCATCCCACTTTCCGCTATCGCGCTCTAAACCTTCTCCAGAATCAATTCCTAACAAAAGAACTGAAAAAGGCTCAGTTGCTAAAATAACTTTTTCCTTTTGCTGATATTTACGTTTTACTTGAACAAAAGTTCCGTTCATCGCTTTTTTAGCATCTAAATATATTTTAAAACCAACACCTGCGGCAGCGATTTCTAACACTGTAAATATTGATAAAACAACAAGAATAATTTTCTTCTTGCGACTCATAAAACACTTCCTTAAAAATAGACGTAAACTTAGAGCTTGTTAACCATAATTTAAAAAATTAAACGAGCTTATTATCTCATAATATTTAATTCATATCAAATTATTAATTTTCTTATGTATCATCGCTGTCGCTGCTCAGTGATAATGTCTTGATAGATGTTCATCGAAAATGTCCCAAAGCTAAAAAAATTTTTTCTTAAAATTTAGTAAATTTATACTTAACTAAATTTTGAGTAGGGAAAT
>JAIRLR010000113.1 GCA_031259195.1 Streptococcaceae bacterium
AAGTAGCACGGTAATTGAGGTTTTTACTTTTGGAACAAAGTTTCGTTGTGTATAGAGAAAAGTAAGTACCAAGTATAAGGTACGCGAAACAAGCGGAAAGTAAATGCTGTCGCCCTGGATATGATGGCGGTAAACCAAGTAGGTACATCTTGCCTAAGCTCTTCCAAGCTTCGCTTGCCAATCGTTAAGGCAGTTCGCAAAAGTGTCAGGAATTAAACGTCATATCGCCGTTGACGCCAACGGTTTTCCTCATGCGGTTCATGTGACGACAGCGAACATCAGCGATAAAGCAGGAGCAGTCGAGATGTTCGATCGTGCCCAAGCTTCTCTTCCTAACGTGAAAAATATTCTTTGTGATGGCGGATATATTGGGCAACCTTTTGCGGATAAGATTAAGAAAATTTTGGGTTGTCCTGTGGAGATCGTTAACAGCTTCTTAGAAGAAGATGTGTTAGTGCTAGAGCCTGTTAACTTGTCTCTCTATCGATGAATTCCGTTATACAAGTTTATAATCAAGCAAAGCTTGAAACAACTTGTAAACCTGCCAGATTTTTTTAAGAAATTTTTGTGCATTTCTAGGAAAAAAACGTAGGTTTAGCGATGCTAAATCGAGGCTCCCGTTCTAACGATTTGTAATCAAGCAAAGCTTGAACAAATCGTAAAGAACCTGACAGGTCTTTTGACGAAGAAAGGCAAAAAATTACCAGAAAAGTCACAATTACGGAGATCGTTAACAGGTTCTAAATCAAAATGCTATATAATTTAACTTAAAAATTTCTAGACTGGTTATTGCATAAAATCCCATAATATTTCATTTTTATACAAAGACATTGCATATTTATTATTTCAATGTTATGATGAAACATATCAAGCATTTATTCATTTTTTTTATTTTGAGTTTGAAAGGAAGATGGGGATGAAGAAGGTTTTAGCAGGTGTGTTGTTGCTGGCAGCGTCTTTGTTGTTGGTTGCAGGTTGTGGAGATTCAAAGAAGAAGTCAGCGGATTATTTGCAAAAAATCCAAGATAAAGGCGTATTAGTTGTGGCAACTTCGGCAGATTATCCGCCGTATGAGTTTCCTGTTTTGGAAGGTGGAAAGAATAAGATCGTCGGGATGGATATTGATTTAGCTAAAGCGATTGCTAAAGGTTTGGGAGTAAAACTTGAAGTTAAGAACATGCAATTTGATTCAGTATTAGCTTCTGTTCAATCTGGAAAAGCGGATATGGGTTTTGCTGGTTTTAGTATTACAGATGAGCATAAAAAGTCTGTTGATTTTTCTATCCCCTATTATCACTCTGGGCAGGTAGCATTGATAAATAAGAAGGATGCAGATAAATATCAAAAATTATCTGACTTTGGTGGGAAACAAGTGCTAGTCCAGCAAGGCTCTATACAAAATGAAGTAGCAAAGAAACAGTTGCCTAAATCTCAAGTGATAACAACAGATGCTGTGCCCAATGGTGTGATGCAGGTTCAATCAGGAAAAGTTTCAGCGATGATTTTGGATTTGGTAGTGGCTAAAGGGTATGCTGATAGTAATGCAAATTTAGCGACTGCTAAAGCGAAGTTTCAAAAAACAGGTGAAGAGGATAATGGTGCTGTTTTACCAAAAAATAGTGGGAAGTTGAAAAAAGAAGTTGATAAGATTATCAAGCAGCAGGTTGCTAGCGGGAAGATAGATGAGTATCTTAAGAAGAATGGAGAAATTCAAGTGAAGACTGCAGAAGATGATATAGGGAAGGAATTAAAATGAATTTTGATTTTTTGCCGAAGAGTTTACCTTACTTTCTTGATGGAGCGATGGTGACTTTGATCATCGCTTTTTTTATTGTATTTTTTGGCTTAGTAATTGGAACTTTGGTTGCTTTAATGAAGCTTTCGCACAATAAATTTTTTCGAGCAATCGCTAGTGTTTATGTGGAGATTTTGCGTGGTACGCCAATGCTGCTTCAGATTTTAGTGTGGTATGTCATTATCAAGTTAACTCTGCCAACGTTTTCTATCGGCATTTTAGATATAGATTTGGGACGACTGTTTATCGGAATTTTTGCCTTGTCTTTAAACTCAGGTGCTTATATTTCAGAAGTGATTCGTGCGGGTGTGAATGCGGTAAGCTCAGGTCAAAGAGAGGCAGCGTATTCATTGGGATTGCGGCCTTTGGCAACTATGCGTTATGTGATTTTGCCGCAAGCTTTTAAAAATGTTTTACCAGCTTTAGGAAATGAGTTTGTAACGATTTTAAAAGATTCTTCGCTACTGACAACGATTGGCATTACCGAGTTATTATGGGGAGCAAAAACGATTCAAACAAATTCTTATCAAACCTTATCACCTTTATTGGTTGCTGGAGCGTTTTATCTGGTAATGACTTTTTCATTAAGTCGCGTTTTTGCTTTAATTGAAAAGCGTTTGGCAAGCAAGGAGGGATGAGAGATGGCAAAAGAGTTGATTCAGGTACGAGGCTTAACAAAGTCGTTTGGTAAGCATGAAGTGTTAAAAGGCATTGATGTAGTGATTCATAAAGGCGAAGTTGTGATTGTGATCGGCCCTTCCGGCTCTGGGAAAAGCACTTTTTTGCGAACGTTAAACTTATTGGAGCAGCCAACAAAAGGAACGGTAAAGTTTGAAGGAATTAATATCACTGATCCGAAGGTTGATATTTTTAAACTGCGCAAAAAGATGGGAATGGTTTTTCAGCAGTTTAATCTCTTTCCTAATATGAATGTAATGGAAAATATTTTACTGGCTCCTATTAAGGTTAAGAGCAAAACGCGTGAGGCAGCGGAAAGTTTAGCAAGGCAGCTGCTTTTAAAGGTTGGACTTGCTGATAAAGTTGGTGCTTACCCGCAAAGTTTATCCGGTGGGCAGCAGCAGCGAATTGCAATTGCTAGGGCTTTGGCGATGAAACCGGATGTGATGCTTTTTGATGAACCGACGTCAGCGTTAGATCCTGAGATGGTTGGCGAAGTTTTATCTGTAATACAAGAGCTGGCTAATGAAGGGATGTCTATGGTGATTGTTACACATGAGATGGGCTTTGCAAAAGAAGTGGCTGATCGAGTGCTTTTTATGGCAGATGGCGTCATTGTAGAAGAAGGATTACCTTCAGAGATTTTTAATGCACCTAAAAAAGAGCGAACAAAAGACTTTTTATCAAAAGTTTTGTAAT
>JAIRLR010000114.1 GCA_031259195.1 Streptococcaceae bacterium
AAACACCATTTATTAAACCATAAGACGTTAACTTTAACGGTCCCATCGACCAAAAAATTCTTCCACCTGCCGTAAAAAAAATTTGCAGGGCAACTGTAAATAAAATCAACATCATCATCGGACGAATTCCTTTAAGAAAAAAAAGCATGTTTATTTTAGAAAGTAAAATAGCTATTAATGTAAAAGCAGCTGCCAAAAGGTAAGCCTGCCAGTTGTTCGCCCAAAAAAGAAGAAAAATAAAATAAAAAGACCCAATCAACTTTGTCCGCGGATCTAGTCGATGTATAAAGGAATCACCAGGAATAACCCGTCCTAAAATCAATTTATTCATTAACATCCTCCTGATTTAAATATGCAGTTAATTGATCGGCTAATTCCTCTATCGTTAAAGCTAGTTTGGCAAAATCAATACCTTTCTTCTGCAATTTTAAAGAAAACTTCGCCGCCATTGGCAAAGCTAACTGCTTTTCTTTTAGCCAAGAATGATCGGCAAAAATTTCTGCAGGAAGACCAGCTTTTACCACTTTACCCTTTTCAAGCACGTAAACAAAATCAGCAAAATTGGCCACATCATCCATTAAATGCGTCACTAAAACAAGCGTCGTTCCATATTCCTGATGCAAGCGCTTAAAAGTCGCCATCATTTCTATGCGTCCCTTGGGATCAAGCCCTGTGGTTGGTTCATCAAGCACTAAAACATCAGGATTCATCGCCAAAATGCCAGCAATAGCTACACGTCTCATTTGCCCGCCAGATAGCTCAAAAGGTGATCGACTAAATAACTCCTCTGCAATCCCAACTTGTCTTAAAGCAATACGCGCCTTATCTTCTGCTTCTTCTTTTGAAAAACCAAAATTCTGCGGACCAAAAGTCACATCTTTTAAAACCGTTTCTTCAAATAATTGCATCTCAGAAAATTGAAAGACAATTCCGACTTTTTGTCTGATAGGTTTTAAATTTTTATTATTTGTTTTAACTGAAATTTCTCGCTCACCAATCTGGACAACCCCACTGGTCGGCTTGATCAAAGCATTTAAATGTTGCAAAAGCGTTGACTTTCCTGAACCCGTATGACCAATAAAAGCTGTAACACTTCCTTCTTTAATCGCTAAGCTCACATCTATTAACGCTTGAAATTCAAAAGGTGAATTCGGTTGATAAACATGCCCTACTTTCTTAAAATAGATGTCCAAAGCCAATTTACCAACCTTTCTTCAGTGAGAAAACCCAAAGGAACTTCAATCCCGCGCCTTTGCAGCTCTTTGTTTAAACGAACAGAAAAAGGAAGATCCAAGCCCCACTCAACTAAACGATCAGCTTGAACAAAAATTTCTTCCGGCTTTCCTGATTCTATCAATTCTCCCTCTTTCATTACAAAAAGACGATCAGCATTAGCTGCTTCATCAAGATCATGTGTAATCGAAAGAACCGTCAGATTTTTTTTTTCTTTTAAACGTTTGACCGTCTGAAGCACCTCGCTTCGCCCCTTAGGATCCAGCATCGAAGTCGCTTCATCTAAAATCAAAATTTTAGGACTTAAGGCAATAACGCCAGCAATAGCTACACGCTGCTTTTGCCCGCCTGATAAACGCGCAGGCTTTCGCTTTAAAAATGCACTCATTCGCACCTTTTCTAAAGCACAGTACACACGCCTTTGCATCTCTTCACGTGGCACACCGATATTTTCCATCCCAAAAGCAACATCATCTTCAACAGTGGCACCCACAAACTGATTATCAGGATTTTGAAAAACCATCCCAATCTTGCGTCTAATTTCCCATATATTCTGAGCATTTAGCACTTCGCCTGCAACTTTTATTCGGCCTGAATCAGCAGCCAGCAAACCATTAATAAGCTTTGCACTTGTTGATTTTCCCGAACCGTTCTGCCCAATAACGGCAATCCACTCGCCTGCATAAACCTTATATGACAAATCATTTATTGCAAACTCTCCCTTAACTTCAGGATAAGTATAAGTAATATGCTCTAATTCTAATATCGGCTGATCCATATTATCTCCTAATACAAAAAAAGGTAGGGCTAATTCCAGTAAAAACAAAATATATATATTTGCCTTTACACTCATTTCTCCCAACCTGTATTAAAATCTATTTAAATATTTTTACACAAACTCAATAATTGCTCTTGGTGCTGCATCTCCGCGACGAGGCTCCGTTTTTAAAATGCGAGTATAACCACCGTTACGCTGAGCATAATGTACAGCTATGTCACTAAATAATTTTTGCAAAGCAGATTCAACGACAATATTGCCATCTTCTTCTTTAACAGAAGCAATTTTTTTACGAACAAATGCAGCAGCTTGACGACGTGCATGCAAATTACCACACTTGCCCAAGGTAATCATCTTTTCAACTATTTTACGAACTTCTTTTGCACGCGCTTTTGTCGTTACAATTGATTCATTAATAATCAAATCTGTTGTTAGATCACGTAACATCGCTTTACGCTGAGAACTTGTCCGTCCTAACTTACGATAACCCACTTAAATTTCCTCCTTCGTACCATTATCACCTAGATCATAAATTTTTGTTTCTTCTTCGTCGTTTTCTCCTCCGACTTTCTCTCTACGAAAACTCATTCCTAATTCATGTAGTTTCTCTTTCACTTCATTTATTGACTTACGCCCTAAATTGCGGACTTTAAGCATTTCTGACTCACGAACATTTGTTAATTCTTTAAGGGTGTTAATTCCAAAACGTTTTAAAGAATTATAAGATCGAACGGATAAATCCAAATCTTCAATAATCATTGCTGGATTGGCAATCTTTTTCTTCACTTTTCTTTCAACTAGAATGATCTGCGTAGGTATAGTAATTTTTGCTAATTTTGATAAAAGACTTAAATGCTCAATTAAAATTTTGGAAGATAAACTAATCGCCTCCTCTGCATTCAAAGAAGAATTTGTCCAGATTTCTAACGTTAACTTATCATAGTCATCACGCTTTCCAAGGCGCATAGCCTCTACTTGATAATTTACACGACGAACTGGCGTATAAAGAGAGTCAGTTGCTAAAACACCAATTAATGTATTTTCTTGCTTATTTTCATCAGCTGAAACATATCCACATCCTAAAGCAACAATAATCGAAGCTCTAAATGTGGCGTTTTTAGCAACAGTACAAATATGCAAATCTTTATTTAAAATTTCGACATCTGCATCTGTTAAAATATCGCCAGCAGTTACAACTTTTGGACCTATAATATCAATTTCCAATGTTTTCTCTTCATTAACAAACATCTTTAAAGCTAAGCCTTTAAGATTTAAAATAATCTGAATAACATCTTCGCGCACGCCTGGTATTGAAGAGAATTCATGCAATACACCATCAATTTGAATGTTTTTAACTGCAGCTCCAGGAAGGGACGATAATAAAATACGACGTAATGAATTCCCTAAAGTAGTACCATAACCTCTTTCAAGAGGCGCTATCACAAATTTACCATAATCTGTAGCTTCATCAACTTTTGTAATTTTTGGTTTTACAAATTCAATCAATCTGTTTTTACCTCCCCTTAATAACTGGAACACTTCATTATGTCGCTTAAACACGACGACGTTTTGGAGGACGAGCGCCATTATGCGGCACCGGAGTTACATCACGGATCGCTGTCACAGCTAATCCTGCTGCTTGAAGCGAACGAATTGCTGCTTCACGACCTGAACCAGGTCCTTTAACTGTAACTTCTACTGATTTCAAACCATGTTCCATCGCAGACTTCGATGCATTATCAGCTGCCATCTGCGCAGCAAAAGGAGTAGATTTCTTCGAACCTTTAAATCCCAAAGCACCTGCTGAAGACCAAGCTAAAGCATTGCCATGAACATCCGTAATCATAACAATCGTATTATTAAAAGTTGAATGAATATGTGCCACACCAGCTTCGATATTCTTTTTCACACGGCGCCGCTTACGAACAACTTTTCTTGCCATTATTTATCCCTAACCTCCTTATCATTTATCTGCTTATTATTTTTTTCTTGCCTACAATTGCCTTCGCAGGACCTTTACGTGTATGTGCATTATTCTTTGTATTTTGTCCACGAGTTGGCAAACCACGACGATGACGCATTCCGCGATATGAACCAATCTCCATCAAACGCTTGATATTTAAGTTGACTTCACGACGACGATCTCCTTCGACTTTTAACTTATCTACCTCACGACGAATTGCATCTTCTTGATTAGTTGTTAAATCCTTTACCCGAACTTCTTCTGACACACCCGCAGCTGCAAGTAGTTTTTTAGCTGTCGTTTTGCCAATACCATATATATAAGTAAGCGAAATTATAATACGCTTATCACGCGGAATATCAACTCCTGCAATACGAGCCATTTATTATTTACCTCCCTTTTTATCCCTGACGCTGTTTATGTTTTGGATTTGCTGAACAAATCACCATTACTCGACCATGACGACGAATAACTTTACAATGCTCACACATTGGTTTTACTGATGGTCTTACCTTCATGACAACCTCCTAAAACTATGAGGATGACAATATGTCTACCTCAAAGCTAAAAAATCATTTCGATGAATTTACTTAAAGCGATAAGTGATACGACCACGAGTCAAATCATAAGGTGACATTTCTATCGTAACTTTATCTCCAGTTAGAATACGAATATAGTTTTTCCGAATTTTGCCAGATACAGTAGCTAAAATTTTATGACCATTTTCAAGCTCAACTGTAAACATAGCATTAGGTAAAGTATCGACAATCAGTCCTTCGATCTCGATCATATCCTCTTTTGCCACTAAAGTTCCTCCAATTCAAAAAAAACAAAAATTTTAGATATTAAACCTGTTCTAAAGCTAAACATTTTAGATAAAAAAATTAAATTCGCTGTTGGTATAGCAGTTTGCGAAAAGTTATGCATAGATAATTTGAGTGAATTGTCAAATCTATCCGAAAACTTTTATTCTTAATAACATAAAACTTTTTTCAAACTGCTATATAAGCAGACCAGACTTTAACATTTTAACATACAATTCACTATTTGACAAGAATACAAAATAGTGGTGTGTCTGTCTTGTCGCTGCTCAGTGATAATGTCTTGATAGATGTTCATCGAAAATGTCCCAAAGCTAAAAAAATTTTTTCTTAAAATTTAGTAAATTTATACTTAACTAAATTTTGAGTAGGGAAAT
>JAIRLR010000139.1 GCA_031259195.1 Streptococcaceae bacterium
TCGTGATCATGAAACCAAACAACAGGTTCGTTCTTTGCATTTACATCTGCATAAAATAAATTACCACAAGCATCAATTCCAAACGGAAGTGCTGTCCTAGTTGGAGAAACTATACCTGTTTCAGAATTCACTTTTAAAATAGCTTCTATACTTATTTTGTCATTGCTTTCCTTTTCAGTTAATAAAGCATAAAAATCAAACTCTGCATCTATATCAGAAGAGGTAAATCCTTTTTCTAGAAAATTTTTCCCGGTAAGATATGTATCAGAGAGAAAAGGCGGAATTCTTAAACCATATTTGCTAAGTACCTCTTCTTCGAAATGTAAAAGCTGTTCATTAGTATATTTAGGTATTTCTATTTTTTCTGAAAAAATTACTCTTCCTGCACTTGCGTAACTAGTAAACACAAAATTAAATAAAAAAGAAAATATTAACACTACCTTAATAAAAAAAATTTTTTTCATCGCCATATCAAATCCTCTCTTTGTAAAATATGTTTTGTGGAGGAACTATCCTCCCAATTATTCTTACAAATTATTTTAAAATTTATATATAATAACACTTGGATGTTGAATTGTTTCTGAATAATAACTTTATGGAAAAGGTGTATTGGAACACTGCTGTTACTCTTGTAGCTTGGCTACAAAATAAGCCTGCAAGCCTTGGTTCTTGTTACATGCTTATGCTCCATATGCATTCTCTAGTAGGAGTAGGAGAAGGTGTAAATTGATAACTAGAATACTTTTATGCAAGTTTGCGGTTACACAATGAGCTTCAGGGACAATCTTTAGCACCTTAGTGATTTATCACTAAAAGACAAGTTAACAGTTCTTAGAACCTGTCTACCTACGATCCCAAAAGCACAATGCTTGATGAGTGTTGTTTATATCGCAGGATTATTAGCGGAATTCAATAAACATTGTGTTAGCATTATAGTCTTCGTGATCATGAAACCAAACAACAGGTTCGTTCTTTGCATTTAAATCTGCATAAAATAAATTACCACAAGCATCAATTCCAAATGGAAGTGCTGTCTTTGTTGGAGGAGGAACGGCCTCTTTTTTAGAATTTTCTTTTAAAATATACTCTATGCTTATTTTATCCTTACTTTCCTGTTCAGTTAATAAAGCATAAAAATCAAACTCTGCATTTATTACTATATCAGGAGTGGTAAATCCTTTTTCTAGAAAATTTTTCCCAGTAAGATACGTATTAGAGAGAAAAGGCGGAATTTTTAAACTATATTGGCTAAGTACTTTTCTTTCAAACTCAGAGATCGCATCCTTAGTATAAATCGGAATTTTTAAATTGGGGGAATATGTTATTTTCCCAAGGTTAGCACTATTTCCCGAAATTACTCCATAAGGTTTATTGTACTTCAAAGCATATTGCTTACATGCGCCTGAATGTGGGCGTGTTCCCCCATGCCCACGGGTACTAACAAGCTGCATAACACATTCATCATTAAATGTACCCTTTACCCAAACATGATGCCACGTGGTTATTCCACTCACATGCTTAATGAGGCCTTTTTCTTCTGCTTTTGCATAATCTTCTGACCTACTTCCCTGCATTTTAATTATTATTGAAGCTTTAAGATTATATGGCTCATTGGGACAATTTTGAAAATCTGGACTATAACGGAATATACCTTCGATATTAGTGTCTATACTTATGACTGGGACTGGATAAGGCCTTATCCATTTTACATTTTTGTTCTCTTTTTTTTGTTTTTTAATCATTTTTTAACCTTTTAAAATTTCAATCTGTTAAATAATTTTTAAACCCATGAATATTCATGAATTTAGAATAATACTTTTTTTATAATAAAACATAAAAAAAGAATATTTTCACATTTATAATTTTTAAATACTCCGAAAAACTTGTTGTTGCTTAATTTTTCGGTAAATTGTAACCCAAATCCGTCCACCCACCAAAATCCAGTTAATAAAAGATATTAAGTGTTGTCCAGGGAAGGGTGGAGATGGACAGTGAGTGAAGGGGAACCTCATATTTCTTGACACATACAAGGCAATTCGCTCGGTTGAAAATAGTATATTAAAAGTATATGATGATGAATGACTTATCAGAATATTTAGAACCTGTTAACGATCTCTCAGTAGATGAAATTTTCGAGAAATTTTTGTACAATTCTAGGCAAAAAACGCAGATTTGGTAATTCCAAATCGAGGCTTTTTAACGACGAAGTGTAAAAAATTGCCTAAAATCTTCGCTGCTAGGAGATCGTTAACAGGTTCTTAGGAGAAGGTATATGTCTTTTAACCCCTTAAAAATCGGTGAATTAACTGCTAAAGTTCCTATTATTCAGGGTGGTATGGGTGTTGGTATTAGCTTACATCGTTTAGCCGGGACAGTTGCAAAAGAAGGTGGTATTGGCATTCTTTCTACTGCACAAATCGGCTATCAACGTGCTGACTTTGAAAAAAATACAATGAAAGAAAATCTAATAGCTATAAAAGAGCAATTTGAAAAAGCTAAAGAAATTGCCAAAGAGGGAATCGTTGGTTTTAATGTAATGGTCGCTCAGTTTGGTTATGAAAAAATAATTAAAAGTTGTATTGAAGTCGGTGCAGACGTTATTATCTCGGGCGCGGGCTTGCCAATTAATCTACCTGAGTTGGTTAAAGGAAGCAAAACAAAAATTGCGCCAATTATTTCAAGTAGCAAAGGGGTAAAAGTTCTTTTAAAAACTTGGGCAAAGCGTTATGAGCGCACCGCTGATTTTGTTGTTATCGAAGGGCCGCTAGCAGGAGGACATCTAGGATTTAAGTATGATGAAATAAAAACAGCTATCGATAATATGGATGAAGAAGTTAAAAAAATAGTTAAAATCACAAATGAGTACGCTAAAGCTTTCAAGATCAACGTGCCTGTTATTTTTGCTGGCGGTGTCTATACCAAAAAGGATATTAAACATTAGACCTCTTGCGAAACTAGGACATGATTAAAAATTGTGTTCAATTTTTTCTACGCCATCCATGTAAGAACGCAGCACTTCAGGGATGGTAACGGACCCATCTTCATTTTGATAATTCTCTAAAACAGCTGCAACTGTGCGCCCCACAGCTAAGCCAGATCCATTAAGTGTATGTATATATTTAATTTTACCATCTTCATCGCGATAGCGTATTTTAGCTCGTCTTGCTTGAAAGTCCTCTGTATTAGAGCAACTTGAGATTTCTCGATATGCGTTTTGCGCTGGAATCCATACTTCCATATCGTATGTTTTTGCAGCTGAAAAACCCATATCTCCCGTTGACAAAGTCACAACTCGATAAGCAAGGCCTAACTTTTGCAAAATATTTTCCGCATTTTGCACCATCTTTTCCAGCTCTTCATATGAGTTTTTTGGTTTTACAAATTTCACCATCTCCACCTTATGAAACTGATGCAAGCGAATCAAACCACGCGTATCACGCCCTGCTGAACCTGCTTCGCTACGAAAAGAAGGACTAAAAGCTGTAAAATAAATCGGCAAATTCTTTTCATCAATAATTTCGTTGCGGTAATAGTTAGTAAGCGGAACTTCTGCTGTTGGGATCAAAGTATAAGAAGTCCCTTCTAACTGAAATACATCTTCTTTAAATTTGGGAAAGTTGCCCGTACCAAACATTGAAGTTGCGTTGACAATATAAGGCGGAATCATTTCTGTGTACCCTTCTTTAGCATGTTCGTCCAGCATAAAGTTATACAATGCTCGCTCAAGTCTTGCACCAAGTCCTTTATAAAATAAAAAACGCGCTCCGGTAACTTTTGCTCCACGTTCAAAATCTAAAATTTGTAAATTTTCTCCCAAATCCCAATGAGCCTTTACCGCAAATGTAAACTTTGGAACCTCACCAACACGTCGAACTTCAACATTATCCTCTTCATCTTTTCCGATAGGAACATCTTGATAAGGTAAGTTGGGCAAAGTTACTATTAAATATTGCAATTCCTCATCAATTTTATCTAGCTTGGCATCAAGCTCTTTAATTTCTTCGCCAACTTTTTGCATCTGTGCAATTTTTTCTGTGGCATCCTTTTGGGCGCGCTTCATTTGTGCAATTTCTTGAGAATTCAGATTACGAGTATTTTTTAATTTTTCTATTTTTACTAAAAGTTCACGACGTAATTCATCAAGATCTTTTAACTCCACTAAGATTTTTGACTTTACTCCTCGCGTAGCTAGCTTTGATGCAACTTCTTCGAAGTTTACGCGGATTTTTTTAATATCTAACATGTTTGGACAACTCCCTTTTTGCCTGGACAATATTTTTAACATTATATCAAATTTGTATAATAGACCTCCTTAAGAGCCTGTCCAAGATCTCTCAATGATGAATAATTTTGACTCTTTTTCCACACTTTTTCGTTAAAAAGCCTCGAAATAGCACCACTATTTCTGCATTTTTTGCCTCAAATTGTGAAAAAATAGCTTAAAAATTCATTTCAATTAGAGATCTTGGACAGGCTCTAAGAAACTAGATGTATGAGAATTTGCGAATTGCCTTAGAGTCTGTTAACTTCTTCGCGGGTGTTTTGCGTGGAGTCAATTTGGAAGATTGACAATTATCTGGTTGTCGTTGTATGATAATTAAGTAATTAGCACTCTCGGTGTTAGAGTGCTAATTCAAGTTAGAATCTGCTTGGGGTGAGTCATATGTTATCCGATCGACAACTGCAAATACTTGCTCTTATAATTCAGCGATATACTATGGACCATGCTCCGATTGGTTCTAAACGTTTAATGGAAGAAGGAGTTAATGCTTCTTCAGCCACCATCCGCAATGATATGAGTTTTCTTGAGGAGTATGGCCTGTTGCAAAAAAATCATACCTCTTCAGGGCGGATTCCCAGCTTGCAAGGGTTTCGCTATTATGTAGATCATCTATTAGAAGTTGATGTACTAAGTAATGAGCAATTGTCAATGATCCATAATTCTTTGCAAGAGCAATTTTCTGAGATCTGCGAGCTGGTTCAAAGATCTGCGAGGATTTTATCTGATCTAACTAATTACGCAGCTGTTGTTTTTAGCTTAGATTTTAGATCGCAAACTTTAATAGATTTTTGGATTATGATGTTAAATGCTCATCAAGCTTTAGTTGTGATTATTACAGATAGTGGACCTGTTGAGAATAATGTTATAACTTTGCCATATGGCGTTTTTCGTGATGATTTGGACGTTTTAACAGAAGTTATTCATGAGCGTCTGCTGGGTGAGAGTATGATAAGTGTTTATGGCAAGTTGCGCACAGAGTTTCCAATGATTTTGCAGCGATATTTTGCAGATCCTCAAAGGATGATTTATTTACTGGAGATTCTGTGGAAAGATGCTTTTGCAGAGGATGTTTATGTTAGTGGATGTATGAATTTATTAGATTACGATTTTATTCATACGCCATTAGAGTTTAAGCATCTGTATTCGTTTTTCGGTGATCTCAAGCAAGTTGCACGCCTAGTGAAAGAAACCAAGAAAAATATAGATGGTTTAGGCATTCGGATTGGCGAGGAGTTGGGAAACGAATTATTTGCCAATATGAGTTTGTTAACGCTAAATTACGATGTTGAAGAGCATGGTAGTGGCGTTTTAGCAATTCTTGGTCCGGCAAATATGCATTATAATAAAATATTGGGCTTACTTTATGCCTTTAAAGAAGAGTTGTCTAGTCGATTGACGGAGTATTATCGTTATCTAGATAGTGCGCAGTAAAGGAGAGTGAAAAGTTTGACAGAAGAAAAAGAAGAGTTACAAAAGGAAAGTTCTATTGAAGAAAGTGCTGAAAATCCCAAAGAGTCTTCAGAAGAGAAGTCTGTTGATGAAGAGATTACCGAAGTTGTTGAAGAGTTAGATGAACTAGCTCAAGCACAACAAAAAGCAAGTGAGTGGGAGGATAAGTTTATTCGCGCGCATGCTGAAATGCAAAATATTCAGCGCCGTTCGCGAGAAGAGCGCGAGTCGTTGGTGCGGTACCGTTCACAGGATTTGGCGAAAAAAATGTTGCCTGCGTTGGATAACTTGGAACGTGCGTTGGCAATTGAAGTGGGCGATGAGTCTGGAGAGAGCTTGAAAAAAGGGATTGAAATGGTTCACGAGGGCTTGGTTCAGGCGCTGAAGGAAGAAGGCGTGGAAGAAATTCCAGCGACTGGAGAGACCTTCGATCCGACCCTTCACATGGCAGTGCAGACCGTAGAGGCCAACGAGGAACAGCTGGCAGAGAAAATCGTTCAGGTGTTGCAAAAAGGTTATCGGTTGCAGGATCGAGTGTTGCGTCCAACCATGGTTGTGGTAGCGAAGTAGAAATTGTGAAATCAAAAGATTGAGAAGAGGAGAGAATGAGATGGTAAAAATTATTGGGATTGACTTAGGAACGACCAATTCAGCAGTAGCAGTGCTAGAGGGGAATGAATCAAAAATTATTGCGAATCCGGAAGGAAACCGTACGACTCCTTCGGTGGTGGCGTTCAAGAATGGTGAAATCCAAGTTGGTGAAGTGGCAAAACGTCAAGCAGTTACGAATCCAAACACGATTGCGAGTATCAAGCGCCACATAGGGGAAGACGGATATAAAGTGGAAGTGGACGGGAAAAAGTACACGCCTCAAGAAGTTTCCGCGATGATTTTGCAATATTTGAAAGGTTTTGCGGAAGATTATTTGGGGGAAAAAGTGGAAAAAGCCGTGATCACAGTGCCGGCATACTTTAATGATGCGCAACGTCAAGCGACGAAGGATGCAGGGAAGATCGCAGGACTCAAAGTGGAGCGGATCGTCAACGAGCCGACAGCAGCGGCGTTAGCCTATGGATTGGACAAAACGGAGAAAGATGAGAAAATTCTTGTATTTGACTTGGGTGGTGGGACGTTTGATGTTTCCGTTCTTGAGTTAGGGGATGGCGTGTTTGACGTGTTGTCCACGGCGGGAGACAATCATTTAGGTGGAGGCAAATATTGCATGTTTATGTGCTTGAAATACATGGGTGGAGTTCAACTTTTGATGATGCACAGATTTCAGTTTGTGATTGCAGTCTTATTGGCAGGCAGGAA
>JAIRLR010000168.1 GCA_031259195.1 Streptococcaceae bacterium
ACTAATCACTTAGGTGGTTTTGAAGGTGGGATGACAAATGGCATGCCGATGATTATTCGTGGCGCGATGAAGCCAATTCCGACACTTTACCAACCTTTGATGAGTGTTGATATTGATACGCATAAGCCTTTTAAAGCTAGTGTTGAACGTAGCGATGTAACAGCAGTACCTGCAGCAAGTGTAGTTGCAGAAGCCGTGGTTGCCTTTGAGCTCTCCAATGCCTTATGTGAGCAGTTTACTTCTGATAGTATGGAGCAGTTAGAAGAAGCTGTTGTAAGGCAAAGGGAGTATTTAGGGAGGTTCTAAGACAATATGTAATGAGGAAAGATAATGAAATTACAAACAAATAGTAAGGGCCTTCAGGGGACGCTTAAGATTCTGGGAGATAAGTCCATAAGCCATAGAAGCATTATGTTTGCTAGTATTGCTGAAGGTGCGAGCGAGATTCATAATTTTTTGCGTGCTAAGGACTGTTTAAGCACATTAAATGCTTTTAAAGCTTTGGGTGGTAAGATCAAAGACACTGGTGATGTTATTTATGTTTATGGTACAGGCTTTCAAGGTTTAAAAAAGCCTAGTGCTCCGCTTGATATGGGAAACTCTGGAACAACAACTCGTTTGTTGAGCGGAATCTTGGCAGGATGTAATTTTGAAGTAACTTTATTTGGCGATGAGTCTTTGTCAAAGCGACCAATGAATCGCGTAATGCTACCGTTGCGAGAAATGGGAGTTGCCGGACATGGAGTTCACGATACTGAGTTTTTGCCACTTACTATTTATGGGACAAAAAATCTTAAACCGATCAACTACCAAATGCCCGTTGCCAGTGCTCAGGTGAAATCAGCGCTTCTTTTTGCAGCACTGCAGGCGCAGGGTGAGAGTGTGATTCTTGAAAAAGAAGCAACGCGCAATCATACAGAAGAGATGACCCAGCAATTTGGTGGTGAGATTGCAGTTTGCGGAAAAGAGCTTCGTTTAACTGGACCTCAAATGCTTAAAGGACAAAAGATAGTGGTGCCAGGAGATATTTCATCTGCAGCCTTTTTTATGGTTGCGGGATTGATTGTTCCAAACAGCAAGATCACTCTGAAAAATGTTGGCTTAAATAAAACGCGTACGGGCATTATTGATGTCATCAAAGCGATGGGTGGTAAAATTACTATAGCTCCTTATAAAGATCAAAGAACAGGAAATATTACTGTTGAAACAAGTGAGTTAAAAGCCACAGCAGTTGGTGGAGAAATCACTCCGCAATTAATTGATGAGCTGCCGATTATTGCTTTGTTGGCAACACAAGCGCAAGGCGTGACAGTGATTAAAGATGCTGAGGAACTAAAAGTAAAAGAGACTAATCGGATTGATGCCGTAACATGTGAGTTGCAAAAGTTAGGTGCAGATATAACACCTACGGATGATGGATTAGTTATTCGCGGAAAAACAAAGTTACACGGTGGTAAAGTGACTTCTGCTGGAGATCATCGTATTGGGATGATGCTACAAACCGCAGCGCTTTTGGTTCAAGGTGGGCAAGTGGAACTTGAACGCTCAGAAGCTATAAATATTTCTTTTCCGACGTTTTTTGAAAGTTTAGCAAAATTGGAAGTGTAAGAATGGCAATTGTTTTAGTTGGTTTTATGGGTTCTGGCAAAACAAGTGTTGGAAGAATTTTAGCAAGATTTTTAGACATGCCTTGGGTTGATTTGGATAAAAAAATAGAAAAAGAGATTGGTATGCCGATTCATAAACTTTTTAAGAAATTTGGTGAAGATGCTTTTCGGGTTAAAGAGTCGCAACTCTTATTAAAAGAACTTAAAAAAGATGTTGTCTTATCCACTGGTGGCGGCGTGGTGATCAGGGAGAATAACCGCAGAACGATCATAAAAAAAAGTGAATACTGCATATATTTAACATCATCTTTTCATGTGTTAATGAGGCGCATTCGCAAAAATAAAAAAAATATTCGGCCACTAGCAACTAATAACTCGTATAAAGATCTAGAAAAACTGTTTGAAGAACGGAAAGTTTTATATAAGGAAGTAGCGACCATCGTTGTCCAGGCAAATAAATCGTCGCCCGCTATTGTTGCTAAAGAGATTATGCAAAGGATGGAGAAAGCATGAAGGTTGCATATTTAGGCCCTGTTGGCTCTTTTTCTTATACCGCAATAAAAAAAGCTTATGATAATGAGCAATTATTGGCTTATCCATCCATTACCGATTTATTGCAAGCGGTAGAAAGCTCTGAGGTAGATGCAGCAGTAGCGCCAATTGAAAATAGTACAGAAGGAACGGTAACGGAAACGCTTGATTACTTGTTTCATCAGTCAAAGCTAAAAGTTGTTGCAGAGTTAGTATTGCCAATTAATCAGCAATTTTTAATTTATCCTCAGAATCAAGGAAAGCAGATTGAAAAGATTTTATCGCATCCGCAGGCGATTGCTCAAAGCAGAAAATTTTTAAGAAGAAAGTATCAAAAAATACCTATTTGGCATACACCGTCTACGGCCAATGCAGCAGAATATCTGGTAAATCATCCAGCGGAAGCGTTTGCAGCCATTGGCTCAGAACTTTTAGCACAAATGTATGACTTACTGATTTTGCACCACAATATTCAAGATGCAAAAACGAATCGTACACGTTTTTGGGTATTGGGGCAAAAAGCGCCGCACGCTTTTGCTGTATCGGAATATAAATATTCTTTAGCCTTTACAATGCCTAAAAATGTACCAGGGATTTTAAATTCAGCACTTTCTGTTTTTGCAAAACGAAAGATTAATCTTAGAGCCTGTTAACAGGCTCTTACAAAGATTGAGTCGCGTCCATTAAAAACGGTGCTAGGAGAGTATTTTTTTGGATTGACTGTGCGGGTGTATCTAGTGAGAAACTCTTTGATGATGCATTAGAAGAGTTAAAGTTGCTGGGAGGAAAAGTAACATTTTTAGGTGGTTATGAGGTAGTTAAGTTGTAGGATTATTTTTACGATCTTCTTTGACACACGGATTGCGATCGGAGTTCAATCTCTGTTATACTATAAAGCGTAAATAGATATGGATTTCATTGTAAAAAAATTAGATTTTTGAGGCTGTTATATAATAGACCTCTTGCGAAACTAGATCCATGAAAATTGCGAACTGCCTTAATGATTGGCAAGTGTTAGCTTGACAGAGTTTAGGCAGGACGT
>JAIRLR010000029.1 GCA_031259195.1 Streptococcaceae bacterium
TCGATCAAAATAGAGGCTTTATCAAAAATCCCATTATTCTGTGCTTAAGTGATCATTTTTTCACTGAAAGAGGTTCTTACATATTAAATTCAGCATTACGTAATCCGCTGCGTATTTTAGATAATAAAAAGAATCAAGCCGCCATTCAGCAGGCGATTATTAATAATGGATTAGAAAACAACGATGTGCAATTTAGAAATGTTCTTTCAACAGGCTTTGCCAGGGAGTTAAATATTGCTAAGTCAAGTGTTATCGCATGGATAAGTATCCTTAGTTTGTCACTTGTAACAAGTATCCTAGCCTCTTTTTACATTATCTTAATTATTTTAACCTCTAAAAAGAAAAGAAATGCTAGTTACAAGACTTTTAGGATATTCGTTTTTTGAACGTTATCGCAATGAAATTTTTTGTTTTTGTGCAATATATTTTTTTGGACTAGTTGAGATTTTGCTTTTAAATTGCCATATGATTGCCCTTGCCTCTTATCTGGTACTGATTTTGATAGATATTTTAATTATTTATTTATGGTTAAAAAACATGAAAGAAGCTCTCTTAGTCTAGCATTGAAAGGTGAAGAAGGATGAATGTAGTAAGTATTAAAAACTTTTCCAAAAAATTTGGGCAGAAAATTATTTTTAATAATTTTAATTTAGAAATTTTAAAAGGAGATATGATCGCCATTACCGGCCCTAGTGGCTCGGGAAAGACGACTTTGATAAATACGATTGGGTTGATCGAACCTGTTGAAGATGGAGAATACCTGATTCTTGGAAAGCTTGCACCAAAAGTTAATTCAAAACAATCTAATAGAATCATTAGAGAAAAAATTTCTTATTTATTTCAAAATTTTGCTTTAGTTAATAATTTTACCGTTAAAGAAAACTTGATGATGGCATTAAAATACGTAAAGAAAACAAAAAAAGATAAGGAAAGTTTGATTGATGATGCACTAGTACAAGTTGGACTTAAAAATTATCAAAACTTAAAAATTTTTGAAATTTCAGGGGGCGAACAACAACGAGTTGCTGTTGCCAGAAGTATTTTAAAACCCAGTCAATTGATTTTGGCTGATGAGCCTACCGGGGCCTTAGATGATAAAAATCGAGATGAAATTTTAGAAATTTTATTTCAGTTAAATAAAAAAGGAAAAACAATTATTATTGTAACTCATGACAATAAAGTCGCAGAAGGTTGTCAGCGTATTATAGCGTTGAGCAGTTAATAAAATTTGCTTCATTCCTTATAATCTGTTAACTTGTTTCATAAATCTGTTATAATTACCTAAAAATAAAACCAAGAATTAGAAAATTTCAGAAAACGAACTAACCCTAAGAGCCTGTTAACTTGTCTCCAATTGCGAACTGCCTTAACGAGTGTCTTGCGAGGCTTGGCAGAGTTTAGGCAGGACTACCTACTTGGTGTGATTTTTCTGGTAATGCTTGTCTTTCTTCGTCAAAAGATATGCCTAAGTTCTTTACGGTTTGTTCAAGCTTTGCTTGATTACAACTTGTATAATGGGATCATAAAAAGACAAGTTAACAGGCTCTAAGAAAACGGTGGTGTTATGGAAATTTCCTTTTTATCTGATATTGGCAAAATTCGTTCAACTAATCAGGATTATATACAAGTTTTTTATAATCAAAAAAACTGCGTTTTAGTGCTTTTAGCAGATGGAATGGGTGGACATAAAGCAGGAGATGTTGCCAGTAAAATGACTGTTAAAACACTTGGGTTTAAGTGGGAATTGACCGATTTTGCAACTTCTGAGAATATCGAGCAGTGGTTTACCAAAGAAATTCAATCCTTAAATAAAGAAGTATATGCAAAAGGTTTAAATAAAGAGTTTCTTGGTATGGGGACAACACTTGAAGCAGTTGCTATTTTTTCGGGCACTTACACAATTGCTCATGTAGGGGATGGTCGTAGTTATGTTTTGCGATCTGATAAAATTATCCAATTAACTCAAGATCATTCATTCGTAAATGATCTATTTTTGGCTGGGGAAATTACAGCTGAAGAAGCCAAAAACCATCCGCAAAAAAATATTATAACACGCTCCATTGGTATGCCTGATAAAGTCCACATTGATGTTACAACACAAGCATTTTTACCAGGAGATTATTTACTTTTAAGTTCTGATGGTTTAACTAATATGGTGTCTGATGAGGAGATTTTAAAAATTGTGATGAGTACGCAAACAATTGAAGAAAAGGTGAAAGATTTGATTGCTTTGGCAAATAAAAACGGAGGAAAAGATAATATAACGGTATCCTTAATTCATTTTGAAAAGGAGGATATTTAATGATTCAAATCGGAAAAATTTTTAGTCAACGTTATCGAATTTTAAGCAGTTTAGGAAGCGGTGGCATGGCCAACGTTTTTTTAGCTTATGATTTAATTTTAGATCGTGACGTTGCGATTAAAGTTTTACGTTTTAATTTTCAAAATGATCCTGTTACCATCCGTCGTTTTCAGCGCGAAGCACTTGCTACAACAGAGTTAGTTCACCCTAATATTGTACAAGTATATGATGTTGGCAAAGAAGATGGCATGCAATATCTTGCAATGGAATATATCTGTGGAATGGACTTAAAGAAATACATTAAGCAAAATTTTCCTATTTCTAACGAAGAAATTGTAAAAATCATGCAAGAAATTTTAGCAGGTATTACCGTAGCGCATGATCATCAAATTATTCACCGTGATTTAAAACCGCAGAACATTTTAATAAGTGAAGATAGGCAGATAAAAATTACCGATTTTGGAATAGCTATTACTGTTAATGAGACATCTATTACACAGACCAATTCTATGCTAGGCTCTGTTCACTATCTGTCTCCTGAGCAAGCACATGGAAATAAAGCAACAAATCTTTCAGATATTTATGCTTTAGGGATTATTCTTTATGAGATGATGACAGGCAAGGTTCCCTTTGATGGAGAGTCAGCAATAACAATTGCCCTAAAGCATTTTCAAGATGAGTTGTCTTCAGTAAGGAGAGTTAATCCAAATATTCCACAAAGTTTAGAAAATGTTGCTTTGATTGCAACAGCTAAGGAGGCAACCAAGCGTTATTCGTCTGCATTAGCTATGAGTGAAGATTTATCGACGGTTTTATCTCCTTTAAGACGCAATGAACCAAAAGTTTTGCTAAATAAAGAAAAAACAATCGAAGTAAAAACTTTGCCTCGTGAAAATGTTTTAGAAAACAAGAGAGAGTCTCAAGTCAGTCAAAAGAGAGCAGATGAACAGTTACTAGATAAGCAGATTATGAATCTTTACAATAAAGGCAAGTCAGCAAAGAGGATTTCTGCAGAGTTATTAATTCCACTTGAGCAAGTGGAAAAGCGTTTAAAAGCGTTGACTAGAAAAGGAAGAGTAAAGTATCCACGAAATAACCGCAAGCGTTATATTTTGGGTGGATTTGCTGCTTTAGTAGTGTTGCTGGTTATTTTTATTGCTATATTATTGGCTTCTTCTAAAGATATCGTGGTCCCTGATCTGAAAAATTATACAGAAAAAGAAGCTAGAGATAAGTTGGAAGATATGAATTTAGCAGTGGGAAAGGTGTTTAAAGTTGATAATGCTCAAGTTGATCAGGGAAAGGTTGTAAAAACTGATCCTAAGGAGGATACAACTGTAAAATCAGGACGTAAGCTAACTCTTTATATTAGTAATGGGGCTAAGAAAATTACGCTTAAAGATTATACAAATATGACTTTTGAAAGGGCCAAAGAAGATTTGATCTTAAAGGGTTATGCAAGCAAGCTGATTATTCAGAAAAAAAAGGCTAGTGATGAAGTTAAGGAAGGAAAAATTATTAGTCAGTCTATCGATGAAGGCCAACAAGTCAATCCTGAGAAAGATAAAATAGAGTTGATCGTAAGTACTGGTTCTGATTCTATTATTTTAGGAAATTATGAAGATAATTATTTATCAGAGGTTCAAAAAGATTTAAAGGAGCTTGGTTTAAGGAATTCGCAGATTAAAGTAGTTTATAAGCAAAACACTGGGAAAAAAGCTGGAATTGTTGTAGATGTTAAGCCAGGGGAAGGCATGTCTGTAAATAAGAGAACGGGCAAGATTACGCTTTATATTAGTGATGGCAAGATTGAAATTCCTAAAGGATTAAAAGGTAATTCAGAAGAAAACGCTAAAGAATTGTTGAAAGACGCTAATTTAGATTATGAAATTAGTCGAGAACTTTCAGATTCTGTGGCAAGAGGTAATGTTATTTCAGTAGATCCGAGTACAGGTCCTGTTGAGATGGATTCAACGGTTAAGTTAGTAATCTCTGATGGACCAAAAGAAACCTCTTCAAGTAGCTCAAGTTCATCGACAAGTAGTAGTGCTGGGTATTAAATTAGATATAGGAATGGAAAGGAATTTTAAAAATGCTGTGGGGAAATATACTGAAAGCTATTATTTTAGGGATTATTCAGGGAATTACGGAGTGGTTACCGATTTCCAGTACGGGACATATGATTTTGGTGGATGAATTCATTGAGTTAAAAGAGTCTGCCGTTTTTATGAATATGTTTGAAGTCGTGATTCAGCTAGGTTCAATTTTGGCGGTTGTGGTTTTGTATTTTCATAAGTTAAATCCTTTTTCACCACGAAAAAATCATGAAGAAAAACAAGATACATGGAGTTTGTGGATGAAAGTTTTTATCGCCATTATCCCTTCGGTCATTATTGGTTTAAAAGTTGATGATTGGTTAGATGCTCATATGCATAAGTTTTTTTCAGTGGCTTTGATGTTAATTATTTATGGTGTTGCTTTTATTGTGATCGAGCGAATTTATAAAAATAAATCACCGAAAATCAATCAGTTAAAAGATTTAACGATCCCAATTGTTTTAGCTGTTGGTTTTTTTCAAGTTTTAGCGTTAATCCCAGGAACCAGTCGTTTAGGAGCTACTATTTTGGGAGCTATTCTTTTTGGCTGTTCACGCTTTGTTGCCGCAGAATTTTCCTTTTTTTTGGCTATGCCAACGATGTTTGGAGCCAGTGGTTTAAAAATTTTTAAGTTTTTAATAAGGGGCAATACTTTTACGGCAAATCAATTAGTGATTTTCGCAATTGGAAGTTTTGTCGCTTTTATTGTTTCTATTGTCGTTATTAAGTTTTTAATGCATTACATTCAAACGAAAGATTTTCAGCCATTTGGCTGGTATCGAATCGTTTTGGGCGCTGTTCTGATTAGATATTTGTTTTTAAGAGCCTGTTAACGATCTCTAAATTGAAAATACGGATTTTGTAAAAAGTTGAAAATTGTCGTTAATACGGCTTCTCATGCTCAAGGAAATATCCTTCCAAGTCTCTTAAAAAAACCGTATTTTCAATTTAAAGGAGTATATTTAAGTTATAATAGACCTCTTGCGAAACTAGTACATGATTAAAAATTGTGTTCAATTTTTTCCTGAGATAAGGAAAAAAACGCAAGAATAGTGGTGCTATTGCGAGGCTCCCGTTCTAACGATTTGTAATCAAGCAAAGCTTGAAACAAAT
>JAIRLR010000030.1 GCA_031259195.1 Streptococcaceae bacterium
GTTTTTGTATATTCATAAGTTTATTATTGCGGTTTTATGAAAAAAAGTAAATGCTGTTGCCCTGACGGGAGCCTCGCAATAGCACCACTATTCTTGCGTTTTTTTCCTTATCTCAGGAAGAAATTGAACACAATTTTTAATCATGTCCTAGTTTCGCAAGAGGTCTAATGAACACAAGGTGCCAATTGTCATTCCATGTGATACCACCAAAGCATTGCCCCCACCTTGCTTGATCATTGCCTGTGCAATATCCTCAAATCCTGTCCAAATACGTTTGCGAATCACTGGCCAAGGCTCTGCCCAGCCTGCTGTATCAATTTCGATTAAACCATTTGCAATATCTTCATATGTTAAACGTTGAACTACATCAAATAAAATTCCACCAACATTCCAGATAAAGTATTTATATTTCATTCCTATTTTTCTCATGAATCAACTGTCTAACACTTGTCGCTGTTTCCACTTTTTCATCAATGACAAACGAGCCATTGGAAGTTCTTTCTCCGATTGGATAGTCTTCTTGTGCAACTTTAATTTTACTTCCTTTATCTGTTGTTAGTAATAACTCTGTTGCAGTTGATTGGCCCATATAAATCACCTGATGTGGGTTTGTTTTTAATTCTCGCAAAACCATTAAACCACGTTTAGCACGTGTAAGAATTGATAATTCACCAACTAACATCCGCTTAAGTGCACCGCGATGCGTAACAATCGTAATAACCTCTTTATCGCTTAAAGTCGTTACGATTCCATTAACCACAAAATCATTTTGTTTTAAGTTCATGGACTTTACCCCTGCAGCTTTTGCTCCCACTACAGGCACCTGGCTTAGCGCAAAACGCAGACCAAAGCCATGATGACTAACCAATAAAATTTTTTGATGAGAATCTGCTTCAACCAACTCAATATTTTGAACACAGTCGTCATCTTTCAGTTTGATCGCAGTTATTGGGCGTGTTTTATAAGTGCGCCATGGAGCAAATTCCGTTAACTTTGTTTGCTTGATCATGCCCTTTTTGGTAATCAGTAAAAGGCGCAGCTTTTCATCCAGCTCTTTAAATGGAATTGCCTTTAAAATCACTTCTTCTGAAGATAAAGTAGAGATCGTTTGCGACAAGTGATCACCAACCTCCTTCCACTTTAAATCAGGCAGCTCATGGATCAAGCGATAAATCACATTGCCCAAACTCGTCACTAACAACACATGATTAAGCGTATTAACCTGAGACTGATACACTACATAGTCTTTATCTTTTAGGCCAATTTCTTCGCCTTTTGAAGCTTGGTAAGAGCGTAAACTACTACGTTTAACATATCCATCATGGGTAACAGTCAACATAACTTCTTCACTAGTAATTAAAACTTCTGTTTCAATCTTAATCTCACTAACTTTTTCTTCAATCACTGTCAAACGAGGATTGCCAAAATGTTTTTTAACTTCTCGCAACTCTTTTTTCATCAAGGTAAATAATTTTTTCTCATCATTTAAAATCAGCGACAACTCAGTAATTTTTGCCGCCAACTCTTCGGCCTCCTTTTGCAGTTCGGTAATATCCGTATTAGTCAAACGATACAGTTGCAAAATGACAATTGCTTCGGCTTGCTCCTCGGTAAAACCAAAAGTATCAATTAAATTTTGCTTGGCATCTTTGCGATCATTAGACGCTCGAATTTTGGCAATTACTTTATCTAAAATAGACAAAGCCTTGATCAAACCATCCACAATATGCTGGCGCTTTTGTGCTTTATCTAACTCAAAACGCGAACGCTTGGTTAAAATATCCTTACGATGCGCAATATAATTATGAAGAATTCTCAGCAAGCCAACCTGTCTTGGATGCCCAACAACAATTGCCACCATATTAAAGTTATAGTTGATTTGCAGTTCGGTATGTTTAAATAAATAATTTAAAATCCCTTGCGCACTTACCTCTCTTTTTAACTCCACGACAATCTGTAAACCAGTTCGATCCGACTCATCACGCACTTGTGCAATGCCATCGATTTTTTTATTTATACGAACTTCATCGATTCTTTTAACCAATGTAGCCTTATTCACTTCATAAGGGATTTCATTAATAACGATTTGCTGTTTGCCGCTTTTAATATTTTCAATTTGCGTCTTTGAACGCAAAATAACCTTACCTCGTCCGGTTTCATACGCTTTTTGAATCCCATCCTTTCCTTGCAAAATCGCACCTGTTGGAAAGTCAGGACCAGGAATTAACTTTATAACTTCACTTAGTGTTGCTTTTGGATGATCAATAAGAAAAATAACCCCATTAATCACTTCCGCCAAATTATGCGTGGGAATCTCTGTAGCGTATCCGGCAGAAATTCCTGTTGAACCATTAACTAAAAGATTGGGAAACTTTGCAGGCAAGAGAGCAGGCTCTTTTTCGGTATCATCGAAATTTAAGACAAACTCTACAGTTTCTTTATCGATATCGCGCAACATTTCCCCTGCTACTTGAGAAAGGCGCGCTTCTGTATAACGCATAGCAGCTGGCGGGTCATAGTCTCTAGAACCATTATTCCCATGCATTTCAATCAAAACTTCACGTAGTTTCCAGTCTTGACTCATGCGCACCATCGCCTCATAAATCGAACTATCCCCATGCGGATGGAAATTACCCATAACATTTCCCACCGACTTAGCCGACTTACGAAAACCTTTGTCGTAAGTATTGTGATCCTTGTTCATGGAAAATAAAATCCGCCGCTGCACAGGCTTTAGTCCATCACGGATATCAGGGAGCGCTCGCTCTTGAATAATATATTTCGAATAACGCCCGAAACGATCTCCCATAACATTTTCTAGGGTTAGCTCTTGAATTTCTCCTCGACTCATCGTTTACTCCTCAAAATCATCAAATAAATTAATCTCTTTTACTAAATGATCTTCTAACTTATCGCTAACAGTTTCAACTATCACTTCTTGTGCTACATCAGCATCTTCTACACGATCTAAAATCGAACCATCTTCAACCATCGTAAACTGCACATGACTTTCAATCCACTGACGCCTGGGCTTAACCTTATCTCCCATTAACGTACTAACACGACGCTCAGCTTGGGCAGCATCATCAATGCAAACACGGATCAAAGTCCGCTTTTCAGGATCCATAGTCGTCTCCCATAGCTGATCGGCATTCATCTCACCTAGTCCTTTGTAGCGCTGCAAAGTATAGCCCTTACCAACTTTTTTAATCGCCTTACCTAACTCTTCTTCCGTCCAAGCATATTTAATCATCTGTTTTTTGCCAACTCCCTTAGCCACTTTATAAAGTGGTGGCAAGGCCAGATATACCTTTCCCGCTTCAATTAATGGCTTCATATAGCGATAAAAAAAGGTTAGTAGCAATACCTGAATATGTGCACCATCAGTATCCGCATCCGTCATAATAATCACTTTATCGTAATTTACATCTTCAACAGAAAACTCCGCACCAACACCCGCACCGATTGTGACAATCATGGTGTTAATCTCTTCATTTTTTAAAATATCTTGCATCTTAGCTTTTTCGGTGTTTAGCACTTTGCCGCGCAAAGGCAAAATTGCTTGAAACTTCCGATCACGCCCTTGTTTCGCCGAACCACCAGCAGAATCTCCTTCGACTAAGTAAAGTTCATT
>JAIRLR010000024.1 GCA_031259195.1 Streptococcaceae bacterium
GAGGATCATTTGGTGGATGTTGACCTCTTTCTCACTACTGCTTTTTCACTGTTATCAGACCCAAGATCAATAAAACATATCGGGGATAGACTACTTTTAAATTATGAGTATGGCTGCTATCTGTTGATAAGCGGAAAAAAACAGGATGGAAAAAAGATGATGAGAAATGTTATTTCCATTCTCTTGTTGTGCGGACAGGAGGATCTGGCTGATAAGTTTCAGCAAAGTTATGATGAGATTATTATCATGATGAGGGACAGAGGGCGGTGAGTCTTAGCAACGCTTTGATTTTGGAGCCATTAAGAACTTGGACAGGTTCATGCTAAAATAACACCAGACAAGTCGGAGGTGTGCGATGAGCTTGCAGTTTTTTTTAGGAAAAGGCGAAAAAAATCATGAGCTGGCTTTATTAAAAAAGGCGAAGGATTGGCTTTTAAAAGATTCAAAACATCGTGTTTTTTATATTGTACCTAACTCAGTAAAGTTTGAGCTAGAAATTTCTTTATTGACAGAGTTTGGAAAGTTGTTAAATCAGACAGAGGTTATTGCTCACTCTAAACTGCAAATTTTTAGCTTTTCGCGCCTTGCTTGGTACTACCTTAAGCATATTTCCTACCAGACTGATGAACGTTTAAGTGAAGTAGGCTCTTTAATGGTGATGAGGAAATCGCTGCGAGATGTCGAGCAAAAACTTTCACTCTATAAAGGTGAAGTTGGAAAAAGTGGCTTTGTTGAGCAGTTGCTAAGTTTGTACGAAGAGTTTATGACTAGTGGGCTGGAACAAGAATTGCTGATGAATGTGATTAACAACTTTTCGGAAAATGAAGAAGGAGCTCGGCGCAAACTTCTAGAGTTACAGTTTATTTTTGCTAAGTATGAACAAAATTTATTGCGCTACGAAAAGCAAAAAGAAAGTATTCTGGAAAATTTAGCCACTTTCTTAGCGAGGGAAGATTTATCAGAGGTTCTTTTTTTGCTTTCTGGTTATTCATACTTTTCTGCTACCGAACTAAAGTTGGTCGAGCAATTGCTTATTAAAGCAGCACAGATCAATATTGCATTGATTACGGGCTCGATTAACTCTCAAGAATTAAATACCAACGATCTCTTTTATGATTCCAAACTTTTATATCGGCAGTGTATTAATCTAGCAAAAGCTCATCAGGTGCCAATTCACTTTGATCACTTTGTTAAAGAAGAGCACGAAATTCTGCCTGATTTTAAACAGCTGGCTACTTATTGGGAAGATACTGTCAATTTTTCTAAAGATGCTTCAAAAATAAACGCAACGTTAGATAATGTTGCTATGATCAAGGCAACTTCTCCTATGATGGAAGTAAAGTGGGTCGCAACCGAAGTTCGACGTCTGATCTCAGAGAATCACGCACGCTATAAAGATATTGTTATTTTAACACGAGAGCTAAATGCTTACTCGCGTTTGTTAGAGCCTATTTTTAAGATAAATGAAATCCCTTTTGCTAGTGGTAAAGATAGGAAAATGAAAAATCATCCGTTGGTGGAGTTTTTTCAAAGTTTGTTTGCAGTGAAACAGTACTATTTTCGTTATGAAGATGTTTTTAGACTGTTGCGAACAGAATTGCTGATACCTAAACAGACAGTAGAGATCGAAGATGAGCAAAATCGTCTAGAAAAATGGCAAGAAAATGTTCATCAATTTCGTGATGCTGTCGATTTGACGGAAAACGTGGTTCTAAGATATGGATATGGGCATAAAGACTGGACGCAGGATGCAGACTGGTCTTTTGTAACTTATGATTATAAAAATGAAGGAAATGCAGCTGGTGACGATGACCAAATAATCGAAGCTGCAAGTAATCAAGTTCGTCGATTTCTTAAAAAGACTTTATGTCCTTTTTTTCAGCAGTTAGATGATTGTTCTGGATGCAAAAAATGTAAAGAGGCAGCGCAGTTTTTTTATGATTTTTTGCTCCAAGCACAAGTAGATCAGCAGCTACTTTTTCATCGTGATCTCGCTTTGGCTAAGGGCGACTTAGAACGAGCAGGGCAGTTTGAACAGGTATGGAGCGCTTTTATTAATTTATTGGATGAGTATGTTGAAATTTTTGGCGAAGAAATTTTTGACTTAACAGAGTTTATTGAGCTTTTATCCACAGGTTTAGAAGAGCTTGATTTTGGCATGGTGCCTGCTGTTCTTGATCAAGTTGAGGTAACAACACTCGAGCTTGCACGGCCAGCACAAGCTAAGTATGTGTTTGTCCTTGGCGCTCATGAAAAAAACTTGCCACGTGTTTTGGAAAATAACAGTTTACTCTCGCAAGAAGAGCGAATTTTATTGAAAGAGCATTTGCCGTTGCTGACTGCAAGTGGTTTAAAAGATGTGGCGCGTGTCAATGCAAATGAAGTTTACATTGCTTATCGCTTGTTTTTATCTGCGAAAGTTAAGCTTTATTTTTCTTATCCGGAAAACTTGGATGATGAAGTCGGAATGCGTCTGTCTCCTTACTTAGTGCATCTATCTCAAGACTTAAAAGTGCCGATACAAAGCTTTGGTCCACCTTCTATTAATGAAAAATGTGGCCAGAAAATTTTATCATATCTTTCTACTTATCGTGCGCTGCTAACGGACTTGGTTGTTATCTTGCAGCAACAGCGTGATCAAAAACAAGTTCCTGCAAGATTTTGGCATCATTTACAAACTTTGCTTTTAAAAAGTGCGTGGGGAAAGGTTAGTCAAAGTGTTTTTGCAAGTTTAACGCAAAAGAATATTCCAGAAAATTTATCAAGGAATCTTTCAGAAAATTTATATGGAAAGCATCTACAAGCTTCGGTGTCTAGATTTGAAACGTTTTATCAGTGTGAATACCGTTATTTTCTAGAAAGCGGTTTGCAGTTGAAAGAGCGTGAAATGTTGGCGTTAACTCCAGCGCTGGCAGGGAGTTTTTATCATGAAGTTTTGGATCGTTTTTTTAAAACGTTAGCTAGGGAAAAGCTTTTAATATCAAACTTGTCTAATATTCAGTTAAAAAAGTGTACAAAAGAAGTGTTAGCAGATGTTTTGGAAAAAAAAACATTTGCCATTTTTCAACGAAGCAAGCGGATGAAGTTTACTTCTTGTGAGTTATCCCAAACTTTAAAGCGGGTGTTGTGGGCGATGCATCAGCAAAGTAAACGAATGAAGATGCATCCTGCTGCAAGTGAATTGATTTTTGGGCAATTGGAAGGCCGTTTAGGAATGGCTGGACTAGACTTTTCTCTATCAAATAATGCCAAACTTTCGCTGCGTGGCAAAATTGATCGTCTAGATAGCGATGGAGAAAATTTAGCAGTAGTCGATTATAAATCAAGTCAGAAATCATTTGATTTGGCAAGTGTTTATTACGGGAAGGCAATGCAGATGGTGACGTATTTGGATGTTGCCTTGCAAAATAGTAAAAAACTTTTTGGAAAAGTTCTTCAACCAGCAGGGAGTTTTTATTTACATGTGCATCACCCAAGGATAAAGTATGAAGGACAAAGAGAACAAGAATTTGCAAATCTTCTTTTGCAGGAATTTCGTTTAAAGGGGTTCTTAAATCAAAAAGAAGGATTGTGTCAACTTGATAAGACACTTGACTTGGCAGCCAAATCTTTGGTTTATCCTATAAAGTTAAAAAAAGATGGAAAACCTGATAAGTCAACACTAGCTAATGCTTATACTCATGATGAGTTTGAAATCATTCGTCAGACTAATAGGAAGAATTTTATCAATGCGGGGGAAAAAGTGCTAAATGGCAAGCTTGTTTTAAATCCATTGATGGAAAGCCAACAAAAAAAAGCTTGTCAATACTGTTCATTTCGCAGTATTTGTAAGTTTGACGCAACGTTAGCGGAAAATAATTACAAACAAATGGAAAAATTTGGACATAATAAAAAGGAAGCCATTTTGCAAGAAATGAAAAGGAAATTGGGAAATATTTAAAAATATTTTTAAATAAAAAAGAACCCTTGTTTTGTGGTAAACGGGGTTCATCAATAAAGAGACAAGTCAACAGGCTCTATCGTTAAACTTCAAATATTTCTGTTGCACGGTCCGCGTAAGTGTCATAAATTTTAATTTTCTCATTAATTCCTAAACAGCGCTCTTTTAGTGTATCCTCTACCGTCATGCGCGCTAGATCTTTGAGATTATTTTCTTTACTTAAGTGCCCCAAATAAATACGCTTTGTGTTGTCTCCTAAAACTTCCGCTAAAGCTCGTGCAGAGTCTTCATTTGATAAATGCCCTTTATCGCTTAAAATGCGTTGTTTTAAATTCCATGTATATGAACCCATTCTTAGCATTTGCACATCGTGATTGCTTTCCATCAGATAAGCATCTGCATTACAAATCACTCCACGCACGTGATCACTTACATACCCCGTATCTGTGAGCATCACAAAAGTTTTTCCATCCTTATGAAAGGCGTAACACTGCGCAGAGACAGCATCATGAGAGACACCAAAACTTTCAATATCGATATCACCGAAAGTTTGAACCTCTCCCATTTTAAAGATATGCTTCTGAGCTGGTTTTAACTCCCCGACTTTTCTTTCTATAGCTTTCCACGTAGCTTCATTAGCATAAACATCTAGCTGAAATTTACGAGCCATTACCCCAACTCCTCTAATATGATCACTATGCTCATGCGTTACTAAAATAGCGTCTAAACTCTCAGGATTGCAATCAATTTCCTCAAATAGTGAAACTATTTTTTTGCCAGTCAAACCAGCATCTACTAAAATTCTTTTTTTAAGCGTCTCAATGTACAAAGCATTGCCAGAACTACCACTAGCCAGCACACTAACTTTAAAACTTTTTTTATCCATCTTGGCCTCTAATCCATTCAAATCATTCCCACTCTTCCTCATAAACTTGATAGGGAAGTGAAATATAAAAAGTAGAACCAACTCCTTCAGTACTTTCCGCCCAAATATGACCACCATGAGCTTGAACAATTTCTTTGGAAATAGAAAGTCCCAAACCTGTTCCACCTTGCTTTTTATCACGCGCTTTATCCACGCGATAAAAACGCCCAAATACTTTTTTCAAGTCTGATTTTGGAATCCCTAACCCCTGATCAGAAATGCTTAGAAGAACATTTTTATGCGTATCAATTAATCTCACTTGCAGCTTTCCACCATCAGGCGAGTACTTTAAAGCATTATTAATAATAGACCTCTTGCGAAACTAGATCCATGAAAATTGCGTTTCTTTTTTCCTGATATTTCGTCAAAAAGCCTCGCAATAGCACCCACTATTCTTGCGTTTTTTTCCTTATCTCAGGAA
>JAIRLR010000025.1 GCA_031259195.1 Streptococcaceae bacterium
GCTATTTCGAGGATTTTTGACAAAGAAGTGTCAAAAATTAATCAAAATTGCGCAATTCTGGAGATCGTTAACAGGTTCTTAGACTGGCTAAATGCGTTTGGCGTGTTAAACTTACCCATCGCTTATAAATTAAACTCGCTGAAGAATAATTACAAGTCTTCAGCGAGTTTTTTTTGTGTGCCCTACATGATTGAGAACTAGGCGGTGAAAGACGGCCGACGCCGACATCCATCAGTTCAATTTTTACTTTCCTGGATACCGTCAAATACCTCAAACCTACATCCTAGTCTGCTCAATATTTCATTGGTTATTGTACCACTTTTTTCCGCTATAGTTTCACTATACGCCATTACGGTAATCATCTCTCCCACTTGAATACCCAAAACCGCAGACAAATCCACCACCAACAAATCCATGCAAACTCTACCAATCTGGGGAATAACTGCTTTTTTATAAAATAATTTAAAACCAGTATTGGAAAGCGCGCGCGGTATACCATCAGCATAACCAATCGAAACAATCCCAACTTTGGTGTTTTGCTTTAAACAAGCATCCAAACCATATCCCACAAACTCGCCTGCTGCAACATCTTTGATCGAGATTAACTTGGCTTTAATCTTTATCACAGGATGCAAAGCAATTTTTAACTTTGTCTGATCATTTTGCGAACTCATTGCCCCATATAAAATAATTCCTGGCCGCACATAATCATATTGCAGCTCAGGATAGTTTAAAATTCCATAACTTGCTTGCAAATGCGTTACTCCATAGTTTACTCCTGATTTTTCTAACTCTTTTAACAAAGTATCAAATGCTTGAATCTGTCGCTTCGTTCGTTTAACTGACTGTTCATCAAGTGAGTCAGCTGAACCCAAATGCGAAAAAAGACCCTCACAAGCTAAATATTTCATTTGATAAATCTCTTTAATCAAAGGCGCATCAAAATCTAACCCTAACCGATGCATACCCGTATCGACTTTTAGATGGCAACGGATCTTTTTCTGCTGCTTATTTAGCTCATAAGCGTGCTCCATGCTAATAAGTGCTTGGATAAGGTGATATTTTTGTAGCAGTTTTGCTTGATTTGGGGCAGTATACCCTAAAATTAAAATTTCTCCTTGAATTCCCGCACATCTTAGCTCGATAGCTTCTTGTAAAGTTGCTACAGCAAAAAAATTCACCCCCAACTTCTCTAACTCTCGCCCGCAAATAACGGCCTCGCTCTCGTAAGCATTAGCTTTTAAAATGGCCATAATCCCTGTTTTTTCAGGAATACACGAAAAAATTGCTTGTACATTTTTTGCTAAGTTTTCTGTAGAAATAATCTTGGTTGCGCGCGAAGCAAAAAAAGTTTTGGTAGCCGGCATAAATTTTCTTTTAAGTGCTAATAAAAAGTTAGTTAAAAGGATCGTGCCCAATAAAACAAAAAGAAAGTTGATCAGACTATTTGCAAAGATTGGCACAACCTTTCCTACAAAATAAATAAAGGCAATCACAAGCGGATGAAGAAGATAAATCCCTAAAGCCCTCTCTTTTGTCTGAGAAAATTTAAAAGGCGGCGGCCAGTTTAGCAAAAATTGAAAAAGAAAATACACAACAATTGGGAGCGCCAAATACATGCTATCATGTCGTACTTTGGTAAAATGATGAAGCAAAAAACTTTCTGTCAATAGAACAGCCAAACTACACAGCACCGCAAAAATATGCTGATTTTTCTTGCGTTTTTGATAAATCACTGCTCCTAAACTTAAAAATATCGGAGCAAAAAAAAGACCATTTCTTGTGTAATCAAACAGTGTGAACCCTCTTTTATAAAAATTGCTCACCCCAGGTAAATGCCCAAAAACTTGATAGTAACTATCGCCGCCAACTCCTACTAAATATAAAAAGATACTCAAAATAAAACTTTTTTGCAGTGATAAAAAACGAATCATAACGACACTCAATACTAAACCAATAATAACCGCCGGAAAATACCATAAATGGTATAAAGTTCCATCAAAAATAAGTCGTTTAACGATTTGAAAAAAGGTACTTGATACACGTAATGTGCCATTATAAAAAGAAAGCGGCAGATAAAAAATAATGGCCATTCCATAAATTTTTAACAGCTTCCCTAAGTTTTGCTTAATCTTCCACATTTTCGGATAGTATGGCTCACGCACAAATGGCCCTAATAAAAAATATCCGGTAACCATCAAAAAAAACGGCACCGCCACACGAAAAAGGGTTAATGTCACTAAATTATCAAACTGTGGATTAAACGAAGCAAAAGGAAAAGTGTGGATCGCAACAATCATTACTGCTGCTAAGATACGAAACTGCTCAATTCCTTCGTTTTTTTTATTACTATGCATACTTTCCACTCCAATAATTCATAAAATCGTAATATTCCTCCAATACCCACTGCTGTCCTTGAATAAGTTCTAAAAGGAGCTGGGACTAATTTTTGCGGCTGGTAATCAGAAGGTAAAAGATAAGTTTCATTGACTAAAAAAGAATAATTCATCATCCTTCCTCCTTCGCCAAGTCAATAAGTCTTTCAACTAAATTTTTATATGAAAAACCCACCGCCTTCATCATACCAGGAAAACGTGAATGACTGGTGAAACCTGGCATCGTGTTGATCTCATTTAAATAAATTTCCTCATCATAAGTTACAAAAAAATCAATCCGCGCCAAACCTGTACAGCCTAAAAAGCGATATAAACGTTTTGCTAACTCTTTTACTTGGTTTGCTGTTTCTGCTAAAATTCTGGCAGGTACGACAATTTTAGCCGAAAGCAGCTGATATTTTTCTGTATAATCAAAAAAATCCCCCGCCAGTTCGATCTCATCCAGCTCACCAACGAGAAGTTCTTGATTGCCCAAAATCCCACAACCCACTTCAAAACCATTCACTGCTTTTTCAATAATAATTTCTTTATCAAACTTTGCCGCTTCTTTAAGTGCTGTTTCTAATTTGGAAAAAACACTAACTTTGCTAACTCCTTTCGAAGAACCGCCACATTTGGGCTTGACAAAAATAGGAGGGCTCACTTTTTCGTAAAAATCATAAATTTTTTGCATTTTGTAATTTTTAGCAGGTACTTGGATGGAAGGTGTCACTTTGATATTCAAACTTTTTGCCAAATGGTGCAGCATCACTTTATCCATACAAATCGCTGAAGCAAGTGTGCTGCAACCAACATAGGGAAGATTCATCATTTCAAAAACGCCTTGAATCTTGCCATCTTCGCCCGCTCCACCATGCAATACGGGAAATAATATATCAACTTTTAGATATTTTTGACGGTCCAATAAAAAAAAACCGCGCTGGTTTGTATCAGGAAAAATTCGCTCGCATTTTTCCAAAGTAAACCAACGATCTTCTTTGATCTCTGAATTTGCGCCGGCAAAATAGTACCAATCGCCATCTTGTGTAATTCCTATCTTTAAAATTTCATACTTTTCTTCATTTAATGCCTCCAAAACAGAATAGGCTGACTCTAGGGAGATTTCATACTCTAGTGAGTCTCCGCCAAAAATAACACCAACTTTTTCCATAATAACCTCCAAAAACGAAAAATTTCTTAATACTTTGATTTTAATAAGCTAATTTCAGTAACAAATTGTTTAAGAACCTGTTAACGATCTCGTTATTGACGGAATTTTTGATTAATTTTTGACACTTTTTTGTCAAAAAGCCTCGAAATAGCACCACTATTCCTGCGTTTTTTTCCGCAAATTGCCTAAAAATTAATCAAAAATTCCGTCAATAACGAGATCGTTAACAGGTTCTAAGGAATGAAATAGAAAATGGAGCCGAGGGGAGTCGAACCCCTGTCCAAACATTTTGCCACCTTAACCTCTACGCTTATAGTTGTGCAATTTTAATTTCACGTAAGTAAAATGCCACACAACACCATTATACTTTGCTAGTCTGATCGTCTCTTCTTAAGCATTGCAGACGGAAATGCTCAGCGTAGCCCACTTAGTTAAGACCTGACATTTTCACATAGGCGATGAAAAGCAGATCTCGCTCAACTGTTTTTTAGGCAGCTAAAGCGAAAGTTTCTTCTTTTTCAGCAGTTATATTTAACTGTAACGTATTTAGCGAAGACGTAACCTTCAAAGCGCAATTAAAGCTCAAACAATGCCTGTCGAATCCGTAACGACCCCGAAAGACAAAAGGTAAAAATTTTTATTACTCTATTCAGTATAGCACAGTATAACAATTTAAATTTAGAGGATTTTCCTGTTTACAAATTGCGCAAAAAATTTATCAGCTTTACAAATAGCTTTCCCATGTTTTATAATAGACCTCTTGCGAAACTAGATCCATGAAAATTGCGTTTCTTTTTTCCTGATATTTCGTCAAAAAGCCTCGCAATAGCACCCACTATTCTTGCGTTTTTTTCCTTATCTCAGGAA
>JAIRLR010000040.1 GCA_031259195.1 Streptococcaceae bacterium
TGTTTCAAGCTTTGCTTGATTACAAATCGCAAGGAACGGGAGCCTCGATTTAGCACCACTAAACCTACGTTTTTTGCCTCAAATTGTAAAAAAATAGCTCAAAAATTCATTTCATTAGAGATCTTGGACAGGCTCTTAGAGAATGATTAATCCCCATTTTTTCCTCTTGACATAAAAATGTAGAGAAAATTACCCAATTGCGTTCATTTGTCATTTTTCGAAGAAGAAACATAATCCCCTCTTAGAACCTGTTAACTTGTCTGCGTAATTGCGAACTGCTTTAACGATTGACAAGCGTTAGCTTGGCAGAGTTTAGGGGCAGGACGTACCTACTTGGTGCGACTTTTTTGGTAATGCTTGCTTTTCTTCGTTAAAAGATATGCCTAAGTTCTTTATGATTTGTTCAAGCTTTGCTTGATTACAAACTTGGTAAACACAATTCATCGATAGACAGACAAGTTAACAGGTTCTTAAAGACGCTAACTTTTCCTATCTATAGTTCTTTTTAAGCGATTAAATACAAATTTACTTATAAAGCAAAATGTAGAAAAAATTACCCATTTATCATTTTCTAGCCCAAATTTTATAAAATTAAATTAGTATTAACCAAGCTTATAAATTTGTTATGGGGGAATCTACTTGAGACAAAGTAAGGGCGGAAAAAATAAAAAGGTCTGGATTGTTATTACATCCAGTATGGTGTTTTTTACAAATTCAGCGCTAGCGCATCAAACTGGTCAAAGTTTGTTTTTTTATGCTTGGCATGTTGTGAAGGATGCAACGAATCAGTTGATAAACAGCTTTATTCATGAGGAAGAAAAATTTGATAGGTCAGCACATCGTCATAGAGTGAAAGATGAGACAGATGATTTTCATCAAAGTGGTCCACAAAAAGGAAAAGCGGAAGATCCGAAAAGAGAGGCTGATCCAGATTTAGATCCGGCAATTTTAGATCAAGTTGATGGTTGGAGAAGCGGATTTGCACTTCATGATGACCATGATGACTTTATGTGGGCAGATCCGGTGCTGTCAGATGTGCCTCTTTTTGTTATTGATGAGTTAGATGAGCCACTAGAAGAGGAAACACCAAGCACAGTAGTTGAAACTGTGGAGGTTGGACCAACTCCAACTAGGCCAGCCCTGACCGTTGTTCAAAAACCTAAAAAATTACCACAAGTGTCAAAACCAGATGAAACAAATAATCGTCCAGATGATAAACCAGCAGAACCAGCTAAGAAGCCGCGTAAAACAAGAAAAGAAAGACCAGAGAAAGTTTATAGTCAGCAAGAAATTTTGTTGCAGCAAAAGACGAGAAGAGAGCACTTTTTTGGAGAAAAGCAGTTTATTGATTTAAGTGGAGCAGCGTTAGATACAAGTGAGTTAGAGCTTTTAGGGAAAGGTGTTTTTGGTCAAGTATGTGGATTTGAGCATGATGGTGAAAGTTTCATAATTAAAGTGCCGATTGCTGATAAAGGCAGAGATGATATGCAAACAGAACGAAGCATTTCTGAATCATTAGGCTTAGCATTTGAAACACAGCTTGGCACAACATTTAGGCAAGAGCTTGAAGAGTCTTCTGGAGATTTTGAAAGACTAGATTTTACAAAACTTCAAGGTTTGGATGGAGTTGCAACCGTTATAGGAGTAGGTCCTAATGGATCTATTATTCAAAAATGGATTAAGGGTGGAAACTTGCAGTCCATGATAGAGAATCCAGAAGAAGGCTCTCTTTACAGTGGTCCACAAAGCTTCCCTCGTAACTTGCAACAAACCAAGTTTATGTTTTTACAGCTTGCTTCAGAGTTGTTAGCAATTCACACTTTAGGCAAAGTGCATTGTGATATAAAATCTAATAACCTTATGGTAGATGAAGATGGAAATATTCATATCATTGATTTAGGTTCAATGATAGATCAAGGAGAGCATATTAGAGCTTTTTATCATAACGGAGCTCCGGAGGTAACTGCCCAAAAACCATCTCCAACAAAAGAGCGTCTAAAAGAAGTTCAACAAGATATAGTTAAGCTTGAGAATAAAAATGTCCGTCCTGAACGTCCTAAAAAATCAACTAATCCTATGTTTGCACGTATGTGGAATGGGAAGTACGCTCTTTATAAGAAAAAACTTGCTGAATATGATGCAAACAAAATAGAAAGAGACAGACAATTATTAGAGTTAAAAAATGAAGTAAGTTCTTTACAGCAACAACTAGAAGAGGAAAAACCTAAGATTATGCCGTCTTATGACGTTTATACTGAAGGAAGTGTTCTGCCAGGATTGCTCTTTGGGGGACCTGGATTAGAGTTTAGTAAAAAAAAATTTTATGGAAATTCTGTTGAATACTTAGAAGAAACGCAAGATCTTGACTACATTCAAAGAACTAGTTATTTTGAAGAACATTACACAGATCTTAATGATCGCCTACAGCTTGCTACATCAGATTCCTATTCTGATGAAGTTATTAAGCAACTTGCAGAACTCCAAGCTTGGATGATGATGCCAGAACCAACAGAGCGACCTACTTCAGAACAAATTTTTGCACAGGCAGCAGAACTTAATGATATTTCAACAGCCGAAGAAGAAAATACTAAACTAGGAGAAAAAGAGCGAGCAGAGGAGTCGCTTGATGAAGAAGAAACTTTGATGGAGCAAGAAGCTCAAGGGTAAAGCGTCGGTTAAGTCTGTAGCACTTAAAATAGATCTGTCCTAAAACTAGGCCATGATTAAAATTGTGTTAAATTTTTTCTTGAGATAAGAATCTGTTAATCACGTCAAACGAATGTAGTTACTACTAAGTAATAAATAATATAAAAGTGAAGCGCTGTTTGTTAAACCTTGTAGGTATGCGGTTTTAAAAAATATAAAAGAAAAATTTTAAAATAGCAGAGATTTTATCTTTTGCAAAAACAACTCTTTTAATCAAATAATAATAGAAAATTAATATTACGGCATTTTTCTTGAATGCCATAAACAGGTCAACAAGGCTATATACAAGCTTGATTGGAATTAATTTTATTTTAGGCTAGCTACATGCGTTTGACGTACCAAAAAATATAAATCTTCTGGTTTTCTTTAGTTTTAAGGTATAATGCAAATTGTTAAACAACTACACGATTGAAAAGTAAGCTTTTGCAAAATTTTTAACAAATGAAAGCCAAAAGAAAGTA
>JAIRLR010000041.1 GCA_031259195.1 Streptococcaceae bacterium
ATTAAAGTGGCAAATCTACCTATTATGCCACAAGCTAAAATTCCTAATGAACTATGGGAAGTTGATCCTGCAAAAATCATTGGACTAACAAACACTCCAGAGATTATCAGTAATATTCGCATGGAAAGAATGCGCTCTTATGGCTTAGAAGCAGACACCGAATACTCAAACATCAATAATATCAAAAAAGAATTACAATATGCAGGCGACTTATATGAAAAAATAGGCTGCAAAATCATCAATACAGCAGCGCTATCAATAGAAGAAACGGCTACAATGATCCTAGATGCTTTAAACTTGGAAGACACTTCTTATAATCTTTGAGAATCTATTAACTTCTCTCCAATTGCAAACTGCCTTAACGAGTGTCTTGCGAGGCTTGACAGAGTAAAGGTGCGGATGTACCTACACTCGGTGCGACTTTTCTGGTAATTTTTTACTTGGTGTGTGAAAACTCATACTTCGTTTTCTTTTATCTGTCATCTAGAAGCTTATGCTTCTAGCCTAGAAATGCATAAAAATTTCTCAAAAAAACCTGGCAGGTTTACAAGTTGTTTTGAGCTTAATTGATTACAAACTTGATAAACGCAATTCATCAATAAACAGACAAGTTAACAGGTTCTTAGAGAATTATAAAATGTTTTTTCAAACTTTTATATTTTTCTGATCAGTTTTAATCGTACAGTGGAAAGCGATCCGTTAATGCTAAGACATCTTCTTTAATGCTGCGAAGTGTGCCATCATCTCCACCACTTGTTAGCGTTCTAATAATCAATTGAGCTACCTCCACTGCCTCTTCTTCCTTCATCCCTCGACTTGTAATTGCAGGTGTTCCGACACGAATACCTGAAGTTTTAAATGGTGACAGTTGTTCATAAGGAACGGAGTTTTTATTTACCGTAATATTAACCAAGTCAAGCAAACTTTCCGCTTCTTTACCATTCATACCAAGCTCTGTCACTTTAAGCAATAGTAGATGATTGTCACTTCCGCCACTAATCACACGAAAACTAGCTTCACGATTAAAAATAACCGCCATCGCTTGCGCATTATTAATAACTTGCTGTTGATATTCTTTAAATGCTGGATTTAGCGCTTCTTTAAAAGCTGCAGCCTTAGCTGCAATTACATGCTCTAAAGGACCACCTTGAATTCCTGGAAAGATATTGCTATTAATCTTTTTTGCCAGACTTTCATTATTGGTTAAAATCAAGCCACCACGCGGCCCACGCAATGTTTTATGTGTTGTACTAGTTGTAATATGAGCAAAAGGTAAAGGAGATGGGTGCAGATCTGCTGCCACAAGACCGGCAATATGTGCCATATCCACCATTAAAAACGCCCCCACTTCATCAGCAATCTCACGAAACTTCTTAAAATCAATTACACGAGAATAAGCTGAAGCACCAGCAACAATAAGCTTTGGCCGATGTTCACGCGCAAGTATGCGAATCACATCATAGTCCAGTGCTTCTGTTATGGGATCTACGGTGTAAGAAATAAAATGATAAGTCTTTCCTGAAAAGTTCACTGGAGAGCCATGAGTTAAATGACCACCTGCTGCTAAGTCCATACCTAAGACAGTATCTCCTGCCTCAATCAACGAAAGGTAAGCTGCAGCATTTGCTTGCGAACCAGAGTGAGGCTGAACATTGGCAAAGGCAGCACCAAAAAGCTCCTTTGCGCGTTCAATTGCTAAAGTTTCAACAACATCCACAAATTCACAGCCACCGTAATAGCGCATGCCAGGATAACCTTCGGCATATTTATTGGTCAAAACACTACCTTGAGCAGACATAACCGCTTTTGAAACCACATTCTCCGAAGCAATCAGTTCAATATTATTCTGTTGACGCTGCTTTTCCTTTTCTATTGCTTCCCATAACTCTGGATCAAACGCTTTTGCATCGAGCTTATCAAAAATCATTTTATCTCTCCTAAACTTTTATAAAATTTTTATAATTCTACCATATAGTTGGTCAGCTTAAATATGTTTTTTCAAGATCTCTTTCAACTGCTCTTTTGAATGCACTCCAACTAATGTCTCTACTGCTTCTCCATTCTTTTTTAATACAAGCGTAGGAATCGATAAAATATTAAACCCAAACGGCGTTATGGGATTCTCATCAACATCCATTTTGACAATTTTTAGTTCCGTCTCATCATACTCTTCTGCCAATTGCTCTAAAATCGGCGCCTGCATATGACAAGGACCACAACATGCAGCCCAAAAATCAACTAACACAAAAAATTTATCAGTTTCTTCAATAAATGTCTTATCATTCACTGAAATCATTGCTCTTCCCTCATTTCTTTAACTATCTCAATTATAAACTACTTGTTATACATCCACATATTTTTATGTAGAGCCGATTGATCAGAAATCTACAAAAAACAAAATTTTGTAATTTTTTACCACTTTCGTTTTTCAAAATAAATTCAATTAGGTCTATTATTAATAAATTTGATGAAATGTAGAGAAAATTTACGATGAATTTTTGACGTTTTTTTGGGATATTTTCAAAAATCATTGACACAAATCAGAAAATATAAATCTTCTGGTTTTCTTTAGTTTTAAGGTATAATGCAAATTGTTAAACAACTACACGATTGAAAAGTAAGCTTTTGCAAAATTTTTAACAAATGAAAGCCAAAAGAAAGTA
>JAIRLR010000093.1 GCA_031259195.1 Streptococcaceae bacterium
AAACCTGGCAGGTTTACAAGTTGTTTTGAGCTTAATTGATTACAAACTTGGTAAACGGGGGTTCATCGATAAAGAGACAAGTTAACAGGTTCTTAACAGGGCAAGAAACAATCCGCGAAGTAATAGCTTTTCCTAAAAATAATCACGCAAGTGAGCCAATGACGGATGCACCTGCTATTGTTGATAAGGAACAATTAACGGAACTTGGGGTAACGGTTAAGGAAGTGAAAGATGAATAAATTTTTATTATATATAAATAAATACAGTCAAAAACTTTCAGCTGGAGTTGTTTATGCGATTCTTTCAGCGATTGCGATGAATTTTTTCTTTGAACCTGGGAATATCTATGCCAGCGGAATAAATGGCTTAGCGCAGATTATTCATACTATTTCCAAGCGTTGGTCTATGCTTAATATCCCTGTTTCGGGAAGCATTTGGCTGATGAACTTCCCGCTTTTTTTTCTAGCTTGGCGAAGGATTAGCAAAAAGTTCACTATTTTTACAGTGATTACAGTTACTCTGTCGGTTTTTTTTATTCGAATCATGCCAGAAACAAAGTTAACAGGTGATCCTATCATTAATGCGGTCTTTGGCGGAGTGATTAATGGGGTCGGCATTGGCTATGTTCTAAGAAACGGCCTATCATCAGGAGGCTTAGATATTGTTAGTTTAAGTATTCAAAAGAAAACGGGCAGCAATGTTGGCGTTATTTCCATGAGTTTTAATGCTGTGATTGTAACTTTGGCGGGCTTTTTATTTGACTGGAAGTACGCACTTTATACGATTTTGACGATTTTTGTTAGCGGAAAAATAACGGATGCCGTCTTTATTCGTCAAAAGAAGATGCAAGTGATGATTATTACCAAAACACCACATAAAGTGGCTAGTTGCATTCAGGAAAAACTGCGACGAGGAGCAACGATCGTGCATTCAGCAGAGGGAGCGTATACACATAGCGCGCAAGCTATTGTGTTTACGGTAGTCACAGCCGCAGAAATCCCTGATTTAAAAAAAGTTATGAGGTTTGCGGATGATGGAGCCTTTGTTTCCATTCAAGAGAATGTTAAAATTATAGGCAACTTCTATGAAGAAGATTTTTAAGTAGAATGGAAATTATAAAACGCGATGAAAAAAAAGAGGTTAGCCAGTGCTCGTTATATTACAGGCTTTGATGGGATCAGGACGATTGCTGTAATTGGTGTGATTATTTATCATTTATTGCCTAATATGATGAAAGGTGGGTATCTTGGAGTACCTATTTTTTTTGTTGTGTCGGGTTATTTGATTACAGATTTATTGCGCCAGGAGTATCAGCAAAATGGTTTTATTGACATTAAAGGATTTTACGCACGACGGATGAAGCGACTGTACCCGGCAATGGTTTTGATGTTAGTTGGCGCCTCCGCTTACATAACCCTTTTTCAAAAAAGCTTAGCAAATAATCTGCGAGGTGTTGTTTTAAGTTCTTTAACCTATTTAAATAACTGGTGGCAAATCTATCATGATTCCTCTTATTTTAATCGCTTCGGCAATGAATCACCATTTACACATTTATGGTCACTGGCTGTAGAAGGGCAGTATTACTTTATCTGGCCGTTTATTTTTATTTTATTGATAAAAGTTGTTTGCAATCAAGGGAGGATTTTTTTAATTTTAACTAGTCTTTCTTTGGTGTCGTTTATTTTGATGTGGGCTTTTTATGTGCCTGGTAAGGATCCAACGCGTGTTTATTTTGGAACAGATACCAGGATGTTTTCCATTCTTTTAGGAGGTGCTTTAGCTTTTATTTGGCCAAGTTGGCGAATGCGAAGAAATATTGCGCCAGAGTCTCGCAAGTGGCTAAACCGTTTGGGCATTACTGCAGTAGCTTTATTAGCACTTTCTTTTTTCTTTTTAGATAATAACTACTCTTTTGTTTATCGCGGTGGTTTATTTTTTGTCAGCATTTTAGCAATGATTTTGATAGCTGTCACTGCTCATCCAGGAGCAAAATGGAATGTGTGGCTGACCAATCCTGTTTTTACATATATTGGCAAACGCAGCTATGGCATTTATCTATACCAATATCCAATCATGATTTTCTATGAAGCGAAGTTTAAAAATTCGGGAACTCATCCCTGGATCAGATTTTTTATTGAGTTATTTGCTATTTTACTGGTAAGTGAGCTGAGCTATCGTTTTTTTGAGAAACCATTAGCTGTCTTTGACTATCGTCAAACTTTTAAAAAATTAAAAGAATTTTATGGCAAGCCTTTTACTTTGAGAACTAAATGGAAGGTTATTCTTTCCTCAATGATTGTCTTTATTGCCTTGTTTGGCGTGGTCACTGCTCCGACTAATCTTTTAACTGCCGAACAGAAAAGAGTGCAAAAGCAAATTGAAGAAAACAAAAGAGAAGTTTCTGCAAAGAAAAAAGCTTTGGCCAAGAAAAAGGCGACTTCGAAAAAAGTTGCCGTCAATGGTTCAATCGAAGTTGATACTAAAGAATTTAACTATATTATGACGGATGAAGATCATAAAATTGCGGCATATGTGCCGTTATTTGCTTTTGGTGATTCAGTGATGGCCTCTGCTGAGGCTACTATTTTAGAGGTGTTTCCTAAAGCTACAATTAATGAAGCAGTTAGTAGGCAAGCCTATACCAGCGCTGAAGAGCTAAAAGCCAAAAAAAAGGCAAAGCAGTTAACAAAAGTTGTATGGCTAAGCTTGGGAACGAATGGTTATATTACTAGTAAAGATTTTGATGAAATAATGGATGTTTTAGGCAAGAAGAGAACAGTTTTCTGGACAACTGTGCAAGTTCCAACAAAACCTTGGCAAAAAAGTGTTAATGTTTTATTAAAACAAAAAGCAAAAAAATATCAAAATTTACACTTAATTGACTGGTACGCAATGTCTAATTCACATGAAGATTGGTTTGAAGATCAAGTGCACCCAAATACAGTTGGAGTGCCATACTATGCAAACTATGTAGCGAAGACAATTGTTGATCATCTGCCTAAAAAGTTAAAACAGCAAATTCAAAAAGAAATAAAGAAGGAAGAAAAGGTGAAACAGTCCTCTGAACAAAAAAAGCAGGGTAGTAGTACTACAAGTTCAAGCTCATAAATTAGGGAGAAGTTAGCAGGTTCTAAAAAAGAAAGATTAAAAAATATGAAGATAGTAACCATTTTACCTAAACGCTGCATTGCTTGCGGTCTCTGTCAAGTTTGTGCACCAAAAATTTTTGATTATCATGACAGTGGCATCGTCAAATTTATTGCCACCTCAAAAGAGCAGTTGGCTGTTCAAAAAGAAAGCTTGTCAAGCGTAGTAATTGCTGCTCATAAATGCCCTGTACAGGCAATTATTTTGAAAGATTAAGAACCTGTCCAAGATCTCTCTATTAATGAGTTTTTTGAGAAATTTTTGTGCATTTTTAGGAAAAAAACGTAGATTAGCGAAGCGTTGGTGCTAAATCGAGGCTTTTTGACGAAGAA
>JAIRLR010000105.1 GCA_031259195.1 Streptococcaceae bacterium
TTTTTTGCCTTTCTTCGTCAAAAGACCTGTCGGGTTCTTTACGATTTGTTCAAGCTTTGCTTGATTACAAATCGTTAGAACGGGAGCCTCGATTTAGCACCAACGCTTCGCTAATCTACGTTTTTTTCCTAGAAATGCGCAAAAATTTCTCAAAAAAACCTGGCAGGTTTACAAGTTGTTTCAAGCTTTGCTTGATTACAAACTTGTATAACGGGATTCATCAATAGAGAGACAAGTTAATAGGTTCTAAAAGGTCTGCTGGAGGCTTATTTAGATGCCAAATAAAATCTTAAAACGATATTTCTTAAATTATTCGATCCTAATTCCATATTTAATTTTAAATGTGGTTGGTTTGATTATGATTTATAGCTCAACTAGCTACATGAAAGCTATATCTGGCGAAAACTCTGCAAAAATTGTAATAACGCAGGCCGTTTTTTTTGTCGTTAGTCTGATACTGATGCTTATAATTTATAAAACAAAAATTGATTTTTTGAAAAACACTGCTTTGATCAAAATTTTATTTGTGGTGGGGATAACTTTACTCGTGACAACGTTGATTTTTGGGGCGGCAATCAATGGCTCTAAAGGATGGCTGCGCTTTGGCCCTGTCTCTATTCAGCCAGCAGAGTATTTTAAATTTTTAATCCCTTGGTTTTTAGCCAATGAATTTTCTAAAAGACAACATAAAATTAAAAATAAAGAGTTTGTAGCTTTTTGCATGCCTCTTTTTATGATTTTAATGGTGATTGCCTTAGTTGTTCTTATGCCCGACTTAGGAAATGCGGTTATTTTAACGTTGCTATTGATTGTTTTGTTATCAATTAGTGGAATTTCTTATCGTTGGACGGTTATTTTTGCCCCAGTGTTTATTTTAGGTAGCTTTTTTTTTAACCAGGTTATATTGGCTTTTAAAGGTAAGTTTGTTCCTTCTTATGTTTACTCTCGCTTTCAAGCTTTTGCAAATCCATTTGCCAAAGGGATCCTGCAAGATCAGGGGCATCAGTTGGCGAACTCTTACTATGCTATTTATAACGGTGGCTGGTTTGGGCGTGGACTGGGAAATAGTATTGAGAAAAAGGGATATTTGCCCGAAGCGCATACGGATTTTATTTTTCCTGTAGTCGTGGAAGAATTGGGAGTTTTAGTTTCTTTGCTTATTCTAGGGCTACTGATTTATCTGATTACACGGATTTTGTTAGTTGGTATTCGCGCAACTAAACCATTTAACTCGATTATTGCATTAGGCGTTGGTGGGATGATGTTTATTCAGTTATTTATTAACCTTGGCGGAGTAATTGGTTTAATTCCTTCAACTGGCGTTACTTTTCCATTTCTATCACAAGGTGGAAATAGTATTTTAGTGCTATCCGTCAGCATTGCCTTAGTTTTAAATATAAGTGCTGATGAAAGTAGGACGAATTATCAACTCTATCACTCTCAATATGCGCAAAATGATTGAAATTTCGAGTCTATAGATGATTAGGAATTTCACATACGTTAAGCGTTGATACGTAGCCTCAGAACCTGTTAACTTGTCTTCCAATTCGAACTGTCTTAACGATTGGCAATCGTTAAAACAGTTCGCAAATTCTCATACATCTAGTTTCCGAGGAGATCTATTAAACAATCCGCTCTAAGGGAATCGAACCCCTATCTTAAGAACCGGAATCTTACGTGATATCCATTACACTAAGAGCGGAAAACTGAAAATATAACTAATAATATCACTCACCATAATTGAGTAAGTAGCTACTGTAGTCTCCAGATTCATGCTGTATACTCCTCTAAATTGAAAATGCGGGTTTTTTGTAAAAAACTGAAAATTGTCGTTAATACGGCTTCTCACGCTCAAGGAAATATCCTTCCAAGTCTCTTTAAAAAAAACGTATTTTCAATTTAAAGGAGTATATACGAATCAGGGCAATCGCATACGACTTTCTACAAAAAGCTATAATTTTTAACCAACCAAAAATTCAAATGTAACGAAAAATGTCCAATTTTGCTTGTTCAAAAGTAAAATACTTCGTTTGATATACTTCCTTACTTTTAAGGCTGGCATGAAAAGATTCAATCCCGGCATTATCATACTGACAACCTTTTTTACTAAACGAATGATTAATCTTCCACTCTTGTAGTCTCCTTTCATATTTCTCGCTGGGATACTATGAGCCTAAGTCTTAGAGCCTGTTGACGATCTTTCTATTGATGGAATTTTAGGTTAATTTTTAGGCAATTTGCGGAAAAAAAACGCAAGAATAGTGGTGCTATTTTGAGGCTTTCGTTCTAACGATTTGTAATCAAGCAAAGCTTGAACAAATCGTAAAGAACTTAGGCAGATCTTTTGACAAAAAAAGTGCCAAAAATTAACAAAAATTACGCGATTACGGAGACAAGTTAACAGGTTCTAAGCATTGAACAGACACGCGCTATTCAGCAGGCTCATAAAGGAACTTTTTAATCAGACAAAACAGGCATTTGGTGTTATCATTTGGCGGAATTCGCCTATTTTAGAATACACCGAAATGGTATAATGATGGCATAAAATATTTTGAAAAAGGGATGAATGGCGTATCGAATACGAAAGCGTATGTACGGTGGTGTGAGAGGGGCGAAGGGGGTAAAATACCTTTCCTCTACTCGATTTTAATAGATCTGTTCACTGCCAATTCTGATGATCTTCTTTAAATCGTTTTAGCAGCGCTAATTCCTCCTCATTGACATAGCCAATTTTTTTAGCAATTTCAATTAAAGAAGTATAGTTTGATAACGTCAACAACTTAACGCCAGCTTTTTTAAAATTTTCTTTCCCCTGCGGCATTTCGTAAGTAAAAATGGCTGCTACACCTAAAACATCTGCAGCTTTACGCTTTGCTGCCACAAAAGCTTTCAAAGCCGATCCGCCTGTTGAAATCAAATCTTCAATTACCACCATTTTGGCTTTTGGTGAAATTTTCCCTTCGATTTGTTTACCCTTACCGTGATCTTTAGATTTTGAGCGAATATAGACCATCGGAAGATTTAACTCTTCTGCTACCCATGCTGCATGAGGAATACCTGAGGTTGCTACTCCTGCAACCACTTCTACCTCTGGATAAATTTCTTTAATTTTTTGCGCAAAGCCTTTGGCAATTAAGCGCCTTACTTTTGGAAAGCTCATTGTAATTCGATTGTCTGTGTAAATCGGAGATTTGATTCCTGAAGCCCAAGTAAATGGTTCCTTTGGTGACAAAAAAACGGCTTCAATTTCTAATAAATTCTGAGCAATCTCTTGCGCTAAGTTTAGCA
>JAIRLR010000133.1 GCA_031259195.1 Streptococcaceae bacterium
ATCCAACAACAGCAGCTTAGGTCTTGACATCAACGCTCGTCCTATTGCCAGCATCTGTTGTTCGCCCCCTGAAAGCGCTGCTGCATCTTGATTAAGTCGTTCCTTTAAAATTGGGAAACGATCGTAAATCAATTCTAGCATATCAGCACTTTCTTTTTTACTTTTTTGTAAAAATGCTCCCATTTCAAGATTTTCTTTCACCGTTAGCCCTGCAAAAACACGACGTCCCTCAGGAACTTGAGATAGACCACTGGCAACAATTTTTTGCGCAGATATTTTGGTGATTTCTTTGCCTAAAAATGAAATTCTTCCACTAGCCGCTTTAACCAAACCCGAAATAGTCTGCAAAATCGTTGTCTTTCCTGCACCATTGGCTCCGATCAAGGCGACAATCTCACCTTGCTTTACTTCAAAGCTTACATCATGCACAGCTTGAATCATGCCATAATGAACGGACAAATCCTCTACTTTTAACATCAAACTTCGCTCCCTAAATAAGCTTCAATCACGCGTTTATTGCTTTTAATTTCACTAGGGGTGCCTTCTGCAATCATCTGCCCGTATTCTAAAACATAAATCCGCTCACAAACTTCCATCACCAAGTTCATATCATGCTCAATCAAAACAATCATCAGCTTAAAATCTTCTTTGATTTTTTTGATTAAAACAGTTAACTCAGCTGTCTCTTGCGGGTTCATGCCCGCAGCAGGCTCATCTAAAAATAGAACCTTAGGACTTCTTGCTAAGGCCCGCACAATCTCCAAACATCGCTGCTCTCCATAAGATAAATTACGCGATAAAGTTTCTGCCTTATCTGCCAAAGCGAAAATATCTAGCAAATTCAGTGCTTTTTTACGTAACATTTGCTCCTGTTTATAAAATGATGGTAAGCGCAGCACACTTGCTAAAAAGCTTTCATGATTTTTACTATCCATCGCCACCAAAACATTCTCCAAAACAGTCAGTTCTGTAAATAAGCGGATGTTTTGAAAAGTTCGCGCCAAACCTAAGTCCGCAATTTTATATGTTGCCAGAGCGTTTAATTTTTTGGCTTTTGCTAGCGTGATTTCTCCCTCAGAAGGCACATACACTCCTGTTAACAAGTTAAACAACGTTGTCTTTCCTGCGCCATTAGGACCGATTAAGCCAACAAGTTCGTTTTCATCTAAATGAAGATTTACATCACTAACAGCTGCCAGACCACCAAAATTTTTAGTTAAATTTTTAACTTCTAAGATCGACATTAACGTTTTCCCTCCTTTACAGTAAGAAGGCTTTTTACAGAAAATTCTTTGGTCCCTAGTAAACCGCTTGGCTTAAAAATCATAACAACAATCAAAGCCAGGGCATAAACAATCATGCGCATTTCCCCAAAATCTTGTAAAAACATATTTAAAATTCCTAGCATAATCGCCGCAATAAAGCTGCCAGTAATGGAACCAATCCCACCAAAAACAACAATAATCAAAATGTCAATCGACTTCATAAAACCAAAGTCTTTTGGTGTTACCGTCTGAATCGTTGTTGCATACAAGACGCCAGCGATACTTGCGGTCATCGCCCCCAAAACAAAAGCCACAACTTTTGACTTCGTTGTATTTACTCCCATCGCTTCAGCCGCAATCTCATTATCTCGCACAGCTAAAGTTGCCAAACCGCTACCAGAATGAATATAATTTACAGTAATAAGCGTCGTTAAAACAACACAAATAAACGCTACCTGCCAATTCACATAAAGCGGAATCGCAAAAAGTCCTGCCGGTCCATTGGTTATTTTTTCCATATTAATAATGCAAATACGAATAATTTCTGCCACACCAAGAGTTGCAATTGCTAAATAATCACCTTTTAAGCGCAAAGTTGGAATCCCAACAACTAAAGCAATCAAGCCTGAAAGCACCATCGCTAAAAGAAGTGCACCAGCAAATGCAAGATATGTTGGTGATTTTAATGTCACAATCGCTGCCGTATATGCACCAATAGCCATAAAACCCGCATGGCCTAAAGAAAACTGGCCCGCTACACCAATCACTAAATTTAACCCAACCGCTAAAATAATATTAATTCCAATTAAAATTAAAATCTGCTCCAAAAATGTATTTAAAAGGCTTGCAGATTGCAATGCGCTTAAACCAGTAAAAAGGATAGCTATCAGGATCAGCCAAATTATGTTATATTTCGCATTTAATCTCATCCTTATCACCTACACCTTTTCTTTAACATTTTTTCCTAAAATACCCGCTGGCCGAACCAATAAAATCAAAATCAAGACACCATAAACAATCGCATCGCGAAAATTCGCCAGCATAGAAGCAGAAGTAAGTGTTTCAATCATGCCAATTGCAAAACCACCAAGAGCCGCTCCAGGAATAATACCAATCCCGCCAAACACCCCCGCCACAAAAGCTTTCAGTCCAGGCACAACACCCATCAAAGGATCCATCGAATTATAATATAAGCCAATTAACACTCCAGCAGCGCCCGCTAATGCTGAGCCTAAGGCAAAAGTAAAACTAATTGTGCGGTTAACATCAATTCCCATTAATCTAGCCGCATCACTATCAACACTCACTGCTCGCATTGCCTTACCCATCTTCGACTTTTTAACAATCAACTGAAGTAAAAGCATTAAAATCAACGATACGATCAAAATCAACACCTGCACATTCGATATCTGAATACCGCCAACTGTAAATTGTTTAATCTTAATTGCCTGCGGAAAAGCGCGTGTCTGCGAGCCAAAAAAGTAAATCATCATATTCTCTAAAAAAAACGAAACACCAATCGCCGTAATCAACGCTGCAATCCGCGTTGACTTTCTTAGCGGACGATATGCTAAAAACTCGATCATTATCCCTAAAAGCGCACAGATTCCCATCGCTAAAATCAAAGAAACAAAAAAAGGCAAGTGCAATCTCGCTAAAAGAAACGATCCCATAAAAGCACCAATCATATAAATATCGCCATGCGCAAAGTTAATTAACTTAATAATTCCATAAACCATGGTATATCCCAAAGCAAGCAGAGCATAAATACTCCCTAAAAAAACACCATTAACAATTTGTTGTAGCCACTCCACTTACTCTAAACCTCATTTCATCAACTATACATGAATGATTTTTATATTAATCAACTTCAACAACCGTAGCCGAAGTTTCTTTTCCTTCCGTTAAACCAATCACTGCGGCGGATTTTTCAGGATTATGATCCTTCATCGTCATAACTCCTGTCACACCTTTAAAATTTTTTAACTCTGCTAAACCAGTTTTAATATCCTTTGAAGTCTTTGCTTGCGTATCCTCAATCGCTTGCTTGATCATATACACACTATCATACGCCAAAGCTGCAAAAGCTGAAGCTTCTTGCCCATACTCCTGCTTATAATGCATCGCAAATGGTTTTACCTTGTTTGTTGCTGGCGCTTTTAAAGAAAAATGATCAGAGTAAAAAACATCGTGAATGTTTTTCTTCCCGGCAGTTTGCGTTAACTTTTCATCCGAAAAGCCATCACCTCCAAGAATGAGCTGCTTAATCCCCAACTCTCGCGCCTGACGAATGATCAAGCCAGCTTCTGTGTAATAGCATGGAATCACCAAAGCATCAAAGTTCTGATTTTTTATTTTTGTTAACTGAGCTTGAAAGTCCTTATCACCACTAGTATAGTTCATCTTTTGCACAACTTCGCCTTTATAATCGCCTAAAAAAGCATTCGCTACGCCTTGCGAATAATCCGTTGAACTATCCTTTAGTAAAACAACTTTCTTCGCATGTAAATAATCCATAGCGTATTTTTCTAAAATCTTTCCTTGAAAACTATCTTGAAAACATGAACGGAAAATGTAAGGCTGAGTTTTGCCATTTTTCATTACAGTTAAGGTATCTGCCGTTCCAGATGGCGTCACGGTGGGAATCCCCATACGGTTCACCACTGGTGTTACTGCTTGAATCGCTCCTGAAGTTGCCGGTCCAACCATCGCCACAATCTTTGAATTAACTGCAAAGTTAAGGGCTACAGAAGAACTCTCAGCATTTTCTGTTTTATTGTCTTTATAAACTAGCTTGATCTTTTTACCATTGACACCGCCTGCGTTATTAATCTCCTGAACTGCAAGCTTTACTCCATTGAGCTCTACATTGCCATAAGCAGCAGCTGATCCAGATAATTCAAAGTTCGCTCCAATAACAATCTCATCACCAATAACATTATTAGACGTCGTTTTTTCTTTAGGCCCTGCCTGACAAGCGGTCAATAAAAATAATGACAAACTAGCTAGAATAAACCACCCTATCCTTCTCATTATGTATGAAAATTCCTTCCATTTTAATAACAGACCTCTTGCGAAACTAGATCCATGAAAATTGCGAACTGCCTTAACGATTGGCAAGCGTTAGATTGACAGAGTAAAGGTGCGGATGTACCTGCTTGGTGCGTTTCTTTTTCCCTGATATTTCGTCAAAAAACCTGTCGGG
>JAIRLR010000169.1 GCA_031259195.1 Streptococcaceae bacterium
ACGATAAGAAGATTTCTTATTTGCTGTATTAAGTTTTCGTAATTGTTTCTCTCGCACATCATTTTCATTAATATCAGATTCAAAATTATCAAATTCTGATTCAGAATCTAAACCGAAAAATTTTGATATCTTACTTAAAAATGACGGTGCCATATTTTTTACCTCCAAGCTTAATTAACGACGACGACGATAAAATGCTGGCGTATTCTCTTCATCTACCTTAGCTTCCTCTTCTTTTTGGAAAGTTTCTATCTCTTTTTTCTCAAGTGAGTCAAAGGCAACATTATCAATATTTTGCCGGATATTAGCATCACGACGAATATCCCAGTTCCCAAATGGAGAATTTTCTTTTGTAATTGAAGAGGGTGACTTAACACTCTCCAAAATTGGATTTTTGGTAACAGCAGTATTCATTCGCGCTTGCAGCGGAGATTCTTTATGATTATTCGTAGGACGATTTTCCTTACGTGAGTCATCAATGCCAGTTGCAACGACGGTTACGCGAATTTCATCCCCTAAATTTTCATCAATTGAAGTTCCTAATAAAATATTTACATCATTTCCGGCTGCTGCGGCCACAATCTCTGAAGCATCTTTAGCTTCAAGCAAACCAAGATCCAAACCACCTGTAACATTAAGCAAAACATTCTGCGCGCCAGAAATCGAAACCTCTAACAACGGCGACTGAATAGCACGCTTTGTTGCTTCAATCACCCGCTCTTCTCCAGAAGCATAACCAATGCCCATCAAAGCACTACCTTGATTCGTCATAACTGTTTTAACATCAGCAAAGTCTAGATTAATAAAACCTGGTGCCGTTATTAAATCAGAAATCCCTTGCACCCCTTGACGTAAAACATTATCTGCTTCGCGCAAAGCTTCTAACATTGTTGTCTTTTTATCAACAATTTCTAATAAACGATTATTTGAAATAATCAATAAAGTATCCACATACTCTTTAAACTCAGCAATCCCTTCTGCGGCAAATAAACTGCGCTTTGGCCCCTCAAAGCTAAATGGACGCGTAACAACACCTACTGTTAGCGCACCTAAATCTTTTGCAAGACGAGCTACCACCGGAGCTGCACCGGTTCCTGTTCCGCCGCCCATACCAGTTGTAATAAAAACCATATGTGCTCCAGACAACATATCTTTAATCTCAGTTTCTGATTCTTCGGCTGCTTTTTTGCCAATTTCTGGATTAGCGCCTGCTCCTAAACCATTAGTTAACTTAGGCCCAATCTGAATATGGTTTTCTGCTTTATTGCGATCTAAAGCTTGCTTATCTGTATTGGCTGCGATAAATTCAACACCTTCAACGCCTGCATCGATCATATTGTTAATGGCATTACCGCCACCGCCACCAACACCTACTACCTTAATAATCGCCCCGTCTTTTACTTTCATATCTAATGAAATATCCATGAAATACTTCTCCTTTTCCAGCATATCTAATTTAAATTATTTATAAAATTCTCAGAATCTGTTATGATCTCAATCAAACATCTTGCTCCATTTACTTTTAACCCATTTAACAAGATCTTTCCCTTTTTCAAAACTTTCTTCCTCATGGTAATCATCAGAATAATCCTGCTCGTAAGCAGTACTGGCCTCCAAATCACTTTCTACAGGCTGAGTCACATAGTTATTTGCTGCTGGCATAAAAAGCTCGCCAACTCTAGCACTTTCTAAAAGGTAATTAATCTCTGTTAAATTAGCTGCATATTCCACCAAAGCAATAACATTAGCAAACACAGGATTTCTTAAGCCCATATGATTTGGCACATAAAGCTTAACATCTACATTAAAAATTTTTTGCGCTAACTCTACAATCCCTGGGATACTAGCTGCACCACCTGTTATAACAATTCCACCAGGTAAATCAAGAACATTTAAAGATGTTAAAGCTTCTTTTGCTTGCATTAAAATTTCTTCCAAGCGTGCTTCAATAATCTCCGATAAATATCGTTCATTTACCTTAACAGACTCACTTTTGCCAATAACATCTACCGGAAAAGTCTCGCCCTCAGAAGTATGTTCTGGATATGCATCTCCGTAGTTAATTTTTAAAGCTTCAGCACTGCTGTATGAAGTATTTAAAACAACGGAAATATCTTTTGTAATATTTTCGCCGCCTTCTTGATCAACTACGGAAAATTTTAATTCCTTATCATACATCACCGCAGTTGTCGTTTGGCCGCCACCAAGATCAAGCAAAATCGTACCAAACTCCTTTTCACCATCAGCAAGAATCGTCCCTGCTAAAGCTAATGGCGAAATAATCAAACCATCTACATGCAGTCCTGCTTTTTCAACAGTAGCTTGAACATTATGAACAATCGTCTTGGGACCAGTAAATAAAATCCCTGACATTTCTAAACGCACCCCGATCATCCCGCGAGGATCCTTGATGCCTTCAAAACCATCCACTGTAAACTCTTGTGGAAGTAAGGTAATAATTTGCCGCTCAGGGGGAATCGAACGAACCATCGCCGCCATCGCCACATTAAAAACATCTTCATCAGTAATTTCTTTGGAATTTGCACTTACGGCAATCATTCCGCTACAGCGCTCCATTTGCAAAGAAGTCGCTGGTAAGTCAACATAAACACTATTAATTTTAATTCCTGCTTTTTCTTCTGCCTGAGCAATCGCCCGCTTAATCGAATCAACAGTCTTATCGATATCAACAATAATTCCACGATTTAATCCTTCTGATTTGGCATTTCCTACGCCTATGATATTCATTTGTCCATCGATATATTCAGCAACAACAACCTTAATAGATGTTGTTCCAATATCCAGGCCCGTATACAATCCTGTTTTAGCCATTAAATTTAGGAGACCTCCATTTCTAGCTTTTTTATTTTTTAATCAAATAAATTCACCTAAGTTTGACCGTTCTTCATACCATTACATTTTATCATAATTTAATATTTTCAAAAAGTTATTTTATTTAAAATCTTTGCGAAAAAATTCTTAATCTATTTAAGAACCTGTCCAAGATCTCACAATGATGAATGATCCCGTTGCAAAGCTTACCCAAACTTTGCAACGGGATCATTCATCATTGTGAGATCTCTAAGTAATATCCCCTTCCTTGACGCTGTGCGATCCAATTCTTTATCATCAGCATCCGAATTTTTCCCTCTTTTCTCTTCATCTTTCTCTTTTTGAAAATGGATATGAGTAAGCCCCTACTTCCATATTAACAACTCCATTTTCTTTCATTTTTTTAACAATTTTAGGGTAAAAATTTAATCGAGAACTAATATCCTCAGAAGAAATTTTGACTTCGTTTCCATCCTTCATCGAAAGAACAACCAGCGTCGGATTCGATGGTATTGGCGCTAAAGTGACGCCTGTAATTAATGAACGCAGTGAATCTTTAAGCTTCGAGCATTCTTCCATAACTGATATAATTTTTTTCTTATCACTATTAAAATTTTTTAACTTTGGAATATCGCTTTTAGGCTTTTTGATTAGCTCATTCATCAACTTGCCTGTGCTTAAAATTGGTCGATATTTTTTACTTTTCTTATCCAACTCATATGCAATTTCGCGATACTCTTCTAATTTAATGATAAAATGATTAATTTCTGAAATTTTTATTTTAGCTAAAGATACTCGCGGACTAAATTTTTTAATGTTTTTTTCGTAAATGCTTTTCCTTAAAAACTGTCCTAAAATGCTCTGATTTTCTGCAAGTTTTGAGGCTTTAATAACCTCTGACTTCGACAAATTAACCGCACCTATAACCTCTATTTTTTCTAATTTACTAAAAGGTGAAATAAAATACAGCATCAGAAAAATCGAAAAAACAAACACGCTGAAAATTAATGACAACTGTTTAAATAATTTTTTATTACGTTGTTTTTTCAATTTTGGCAACTTCTCTTGAAACGATTTGTAATGAATAATTTTGTCATTTTCAGTTTCTTCTTGTTTTTTTTCATTTTGTTTTAATGTTTCCTTTTGCTTTTCTTCTTGTTCTAGTTGCCAGGATGTTTTCTCACTTTGCGCATTCATAAACTCCTGATGCTTCTCTTGCCAAGGGGTTAATTTAACAAAGGAAATTTTTGATGATGAATTTGTTATTATTTTATTTTTATCACGCATAAAAATTCCTTCATCCAAATTTTACTTACATAAGCTTTTTAACAACATCTAATAATCGCTGGGCGGCATCAGGGACGCCTTCACTTTTTGATGCCTTGGACATTTGTTGACAAAGCTTTGAATTTAGCAAAATATCATCAATTGCCGCCACCAAACACTTACCATTTAAATTTCGATCAGCAATTTTTTTGACTGCCCCAGCATTTACCAAATTTTGTGCATTTTTTGTTTGATGATCATTGGTTACAAAGGGACTTGGAATCAAAATGCCCGGCAAGCCAAGAGCAGTCATTTCAGCTATCGAAGTAGCTCCTGCACGTCCAACCATCAAGTCAACATTGGCCAACACCTCAGCCATTTGCTCTATATAGGGAAGAATACAGACATTTTCCATCTGCATTTCTGCCTGTTGAAATTTTTCTTGAAACTCTTTGTAATAACGCTCACCTGAAGCATATAATACCTGATAATTTTTTTTAGAAAATCGAGGTAAAGCCTCAACCAATGCCTGATTAATCTTTAAAGCTCCACGACTACCACCAAAAATCACTGCTGTTGGCATGTCAGGATCTAAACTATACCTTTTTAAAATATCTGACTTGCCGATATCAACCACTTCTTGCGCTCGAGGATTGCCTGTAAAAACAACCTTACCTTTAGGGAAGCTGCGCTCAACACAACGAAACGAAATAGCTACTTTATCTACATAATAACTTAAAACTTTATTAGTTATCCCTGAAACGCTATTTTGCTCATGAATCACCGTTGGAATATTCAGCTTGGCCGCAGCATAAAGGACAGATCCCGCAACATAGCCGCCCATTCCTAAAACAACATCCGGTTTGAAATTTTTAATTAATAACTTAGCTTGTTTAACGCTTTCTAAAAATAAATAAATCGTCCGCAAGTTCTCCCAGGTAAACGAACGCCTAAAACTTTGCACTCTAATCGTTTTGAAAGGAATACCCGCATCGGGAACAATCTTAGACTCTAAACCCTTATCAGTCCCTACATATAAAACTTTGGTTTCGGGCTTTAACTTTTGCACAAACTTAAGAAATGAAAGAGCAGGATAAATATGTCCTCCTGTCCCTCCACCTGCGATCATAATCCTCATTCGATATGTTCCTTTAACTCTTGTACCTTTTCCATAAATCTTTCACCACGGATTTCAAAATTTTTATATTGATCCCATGAAGCATTAGCAGGCGATAGTAAAATGCTATCGCCTTGTTTAGAAAGGTTATAAGCTAGTAAAACTGCAGATTCAGCATTTTCTGCTCTGTGAATATGTACAACATTGGCCATTTTGCCTGCAGCTATTAATTTTTCGGTCGTCTCTCCAAAAACAATCAAAGCTTTTAAACTTCTGAGTTCAGGAATTAGTTCATCAAAATTATTCCCGCGATCAAGTCCTCCAGCAAGCAAAATCGTTTTTTCATTTTCAAAGCCGCTTAATGCCATCTTGGTCGCCAAAATATTTGTCGCTTTTGAATCATTATAAAATTTCCGACCATTAACTTCCACTACAAACTGCATTCGATGAGTAACTCCGCGAAAATGCTTTAACTCCTTGCAAATAGCATTATTACTTACTCCCTTTAACTTTGATACGGCAATAGCTGCTAAAGCATTTGCGATATTATGATATCCTGGTACTCCAAGTTCCAAAGCAGACATTATCTTTTCTTTCCTATAAAAGAGACTACCATCCAAAAGATATGCTCCATCAATTTCTTTTTGCATTGAAAATGGAATAACCTCAGCTTTAGTTGTAGCTGCTAAAACTAATAACTCATCTTGATCAGCATTAACTACTAAAAAATTTTTTGCCGTCATATTTTTTTGAATCTGCCACTTAGAATTTACATACTCATCATACGTTTGATGATAGTCCAAATGAGCAGCGTAAAGATTCGTAATTACTGCAATCTCTGGTTGAAACTTGATAATGCCCATTAACTGAAAACTCGAAAGCTCCATCACCAACTCATCTTTAGATATTGCTTTTTGAACCACCGCACTTGCCGGAAAACCAATATTGCCTGACAATAAAGCTTTTCCACTTTTACGATCAGCATTTAATAAATTGGCAATCATTGTCGTTGTTGTCGTTTTACCATTAGTTCCCGTGATACCAATAATCGGTGCCTCTGAGACTTCATACGCTAACTCAACTTCAGTAATAATCGGAATCTTTCTTTCAAACGCACGCATAACCATCGGATTAACATATGGGATGCCTGGATTTTTAACAACTAACTCAAAGTCCTCTTCCATCAGTTTGACTGGATGACTTCCAGCAATAATACGAATGCCACTTTCCACCAACTTTTGCGCCTTAGGATTTTCTTCAATCGGTTTCATATCATTAACCGTTACTATGGCACCCAAATCATTTAATAAAGAAGCTGCACTCACTCCACTATGCGCCAGTCCCAAAACCAAAACTTTTTTATTTTTATATATCGAAATTTTACTCACCTTTAACATATAGCACTTTAACTTTTAGTAATCGTATAGCCGCAATGTTGAAACCAGCCCTTGAATATCCGATTCACAAATCCAATTAAAAGCTAAATTTATAGCTTTTTCAAGAGCTTTATGAGTTCTTGCTTTGGCCTTTTTTAAAAAAGTTTTCATCGCTAATTTTGACTTGTGTACAGAACAATTATCTAAAATGAGGACATCATCTTTTGCCATCATAGATTTTAACTGTATTTTAATATACTCAGCAAAAAGCTCTTGATTTAATGTTCCGTCAAAAATCAAGGAACAAGTTTCTGCATTCAAACGAATCGTTGAAAGGATTGATTTTTCTCTGAAATCTCACATCTTTGATCCCTTCTTGAATCCTTTCATTTTTTGGCGCACGTTCAAAAAGCCTTGTATAAGCCAAAATTATTGAACCTTCATCAAGAAAAACTAATTGATTGATGTTTAATTTTGCTTGTTTGCTTTTCCAAAATTTTCGCCTTTCTTTAACGTCTGGTCGATCCTGTTTAAGCGGGATACGTAAGTTTTTTTTAAACGATATCCAAGTTTTTTCAGTTTTTTGCACAAACCTGGGACGCTAATTTTTAAGTCTTGAGTTCGAGGCTGCGCCAAAACATTGTCTCTCTCTTTGAAAAGCTTCCATATTCGTGTAACTGTGCGTTCAGAAATACGCAAAAATTCCGCTATTTCCTTATTTGTTTTACCAGATGTTTTATGAAAAACAATATCTTTCCTTTTTTCGATTGATAAAGAACTGTCAATGCTTTTCGAAAATGTCCCAAAAATTTCAAAACATAAGCGTAAAAAGTTTGTATTACCTCTAAAATGTTCGTCCTTGTCAATGAGCCTTTAGTTCGTGTGATTTAAAG
>JAIRLR010000174.1 GCA_031259195.1 Streptococcaceae bacterium
ATTATCGGCGGTGTGAAAATTGAAGTAAATCAAAAAATGATTGATGGTAGTGTGAAAGGGCAACTTGTGAGAATTCAACAAGTTCTAAACATTTGTTAATAGGGGTGCATATATCTGTATAAAATTCAGGAAAAGGTGGACTTTAAGAATGATAAAAGCTGAGGAGATAAGTGCCTTAATCAAAAAGCAGATTGAAAGTTATGGTCAAGATCTTTCTGTGGAAGAAATAGGTACGGTTACATATGTTGGAGATGGAATTGCGCGGGCGTATGGTTTAGAAAATGCGATGAGCGGAGAGTTACTAGAGTTTGCTAACGGTTCTTTTGGGATGGCGCAAAACTTGGAAACGAATGATGTTGGGATTATTATTCTGGGAAAGTTTGAGGATATCAGCGAAGGAGATAAGGTTAAGCGAACAGGAAAGATTATGGAAGTTCCTGTTGGCGAAGCGTTAATTGGGCGTGTAGTAAGTCCCTTAGGTCAACCTGTTGATGGTAGGGGACCAATTAATACAAATGGTTTTCGTCCAGTTGAAACTCCTGCACCAGGTGTTATGCAGCGTAAGTCGGTTTTTGAGCCCTTACAAACAGGACTTAAAGCCATTGATGCGTTGGTGCCGATTGGTCGCGGGCAGCGTGAGCTTGTTATTGGGGATCGCAAAACAGGAAAAACTTCGCTTGCCATTGATACGATTTTAAATCAAAAAGGCAAAGATATGATTTGTATCTATGTTGCGATTGGACAGAAGGAGTCGACGGTTTGTACGCAAGTAGAGACATTGAGACGTTTTGGAGCAATGGACTACACCATTGTTATAACAGCTTCAGCTTCACAACCTGCACCACTTTTATTTATTGCGCCATATGCGGGTGCGGCGATGGGGGAGGAGTTTATGTATAATGGCAAGCATGTTTTAATCATTTATGATGATTTATCCAAACAAGCTGTGGCTTATCGTGAATTATCCTTGCTACTTCGTAGACCTCCTGGTCGGGAAGCTTATCCAGGGGATGTGTTCTACTTGCACTCTCGTTTGCTTGAGCGCTCAGCAAAGCTATCTGATGAGTTAGGCGGTGGGTCAATGACGGCCTTGCCGTTTATTGAAACGCAAGCAGGAGATATTTCGGCATACATTGCAACGAATGTCATCTCGATTACTGATGGACAAATTTTTTTGGAAGATGCTTTGTTTAATTCAGGTGTCAGACCGGCGATTGATGCCGGATCGTCTGTTTCTCGTGTTGGGGGAGCTGCACAAATCAAGGCAATGAAGAGAGTTGTTGGGACGTTGCGTTTGGATTTGGCATCTTACCGTGAGTTGGAAGCATTTACACAATTTGGTTCAGATTTGGATGTGGCAACACAAACGAAGTTGAATCGAGGACGTCGAACGGTGGAAATTTTAAAACAGAAGTTACATGCACCTTTGGTGGTGGAGAAACAAGTTCTTATTTTATATGCTTTAACACATGGCTTTTTGGATGTTGTGCCTGTGGATGATATCCTGGAATATGAGACGCAGTTATTTGAATTTATAGATTTAAAGCATCCTGAACTTTTACAAAAAATCGAAGAAACAAAAGATTTACCGCCTGAAGAAGAGGTGGATGCTGCTTTAAATACATTTAAAGAAACATTTAACTTTGGCGAAACGGTTTCTGCGAACGCAAAAGAAAAAGCAGCACAAGTGTAAGACTCTTAGCAGGTTTCAAATTAAGGAGTTGTTTAAATGGATGCTTCGTTAAATGACATCAAAGGTAAGATCGCTTCAACGAAGAAAACCAGTCAGATTACTAGTGCAATGCAGATGGTCTCAGCTGCGAAATTAACAAAATCCGAACAACTAAGCCGTAACTTTCAAGTTTATGCTTCAAAGATTAGAGCGATTGTTACGCGTTTAGTGGCTTTACAGCTTGATGAGCAAACGCAGGATAATGATGAATTAAATATAATGCTGGCTAATCGTAAGATTAAGAAAACGGGTTATATTGTGATTACTTCGGATAAGGGATTAGTTGGTAGTTATAATAGCTCAGTTTTAAAGAAAACGCTGGGGATGATTAAGCAAGATCACGACTCTGCAGAGGAATACTTGATTTTGGCAATTGGTGGCGTTGGTGCTGACTTTTTTCGTTCACGTAAAATGGAAATTGCTTATGAATTAAGAGGAGTGGCTGATCATCCTTCTTTTGATGAAGTTCGTCAGATTGTTGGTAAAGCAATTACAATGTATCAAAAAGAAGTTTTTGATGAGCTGTATGTTTGCTATAATCATCATGTTAATTCGCTAACAGCGCAGTTTCGGGTTGAAAAAATGTTGCCAATTAGTGATTTGGATCCTAAAGAGGTTGAAAAAAAGAATGAATCTTACTTGCTGGAGCCTTCGAAAAATGAGATTTTAGCTGTATTGCTTCCACAATATGCTGAAAGTTTGATTTTTGGCGTAATCATTGATGCGAAAACCGCTGAGTATGCAGCAGGGATGACAGCAATGAGAACAGCAACGGATAATGCTAAAAATATTATCAGTAAATATACAATAATTTATAATCGTGCACGTCAAGCGACGATCACGCAAGAGATTACTGAAATTGTAGCAGGTGCTGTAGCCTTGGAATAAGGAGGGTTTTCTATGAGTTCCGGAAAAATTGTCCAAGTTATTGGACCTGTTGTGGATGTGGAATTTGCTTTAGATGATTTGTTGCCAGACATTAATAATTCCTTAGTTGTTTATAAAGATGATGCTTCTAAACAAAAGGTCGTGCTGGAAGTGGCGCTTGAGTTAGGCGATGGTGCAGTTCGGACAATTGCTATGGAGTCAACGGATGGTCTTAAACGGGGAATGGAAGTTGTTAATACAGGAAAACCAATCTCTGTGCCTGTTGGAAAAGAAACACTTGGTCGTGTGTTTAACGTTTTAGGCGATGCAATCGATTTAGCTAAGTCTTTTCCTCAAGATACTAAACGCGAAAGTATTCATAAATCAGCTCCAGCTTTTGAAGAATTATCAACGAGTAATGAAATTTTGGAAACGGGAATCAAAGTTATCGATCTTTTGGCGCCGTACCTTAAAGGGGGGAAGATTGGCCTTTTTGGTGGTGCCGGTGTTGGAAAAACGATTTTAATTCAAGAGTTGATTCACAATATTGCTCAAGAGTGTGGCGGAATTTCTGTTTTTACAGGTGTTGGTGAGCGGACTCGTGAAGGAAATGACTTATATTTTGAAATGAAAGAATCAGGCGTTATTAAGAAAACGGCCATGGTTTTTGGTCAGATGAATGAACCCCCTGGTGCCAGGATGCGCGTTGCGCTAACGGGTCTGACGATTGCGGAGCATTTTCGTGATAAAGAAGAGCAAGATGTACTGTTTTTTATTGATAATATTTTTCGTTTTACACAAGCTGGTTCAGAAGTGTCAGCCCTGCTTGGGAGGATGCCCTCAGCAGTTGGTTATCAACCAACACTTGCTACAGAGATGGGACAGTTGCAAGAGCGGATCACCTCAACTAAAAAAGGATCTGTTACTTCGATTCAAGCAATTTATGTGCCAGCAGATGACTATACGGATCCAGCTCCTGCAACAGCTTTTACCCATTTGGATGCGACAACAAACTTGGAGCGTAAGTTAACACAGATGGGGATTTATCCAGCGATTGATCCACTTGCTTCAACATCTAGTGCTCTTTCAGCTGAAATTGTTGGCGATAAGCATTATGCGGTGGCTACTGAGGTGCAGCGTATTTTGCAGCGTTACCGTGAGCTGCAAGATATTATTGCAATTTTAGGGATGGATGAACTATCAGAAAATGAAAAAATTTTGGTTAATCGTGCCAGACGAGTTCAATTTTTCTTATCGCAAAATTTTCATGTGGCAAAAACATTTACCGGCATTCCAGGTTCATATGTGCCAGTTGAAGAAACGGTGCGTGGGTTTAAAGAAATTTTAGAAGGAAAATACGATGATCTTCCAGAAGATGCTTTTCGTGGTGTAGGACCGATTAAAGATGTGGTCGAAAAAGCTGAAAAGATGGGTTATCGATAAGGAGAATTTTCCATGGCGGTAATAACTATAAATATAGTAACTCCGGCGGGTTTAATTTATGATCATCATTCATCGTTTATTGTTGCCAAAGTTGAAAATGGTGAGCTGGGAATTTTGCCAAATCATGAAGCGCTGGTGGCTCCATTAACGATTGATGAGGTAAAGGTGCAGCGCGTTGACTCAACTGAGCATGTTGATTATATTGCGGTTAATAATGGGATTATTGAAATTCAGAATAATTTGGTAACAATTATTTCCGACTCAGCTGAATGCGATTGCAATATTGATGTTAGTCGTGCTGAGCGTGCTAAAAATCGGGCGCAGAAGTTGATTGAATTAGCAAAAAATAAGCAAAATGTTGATCAGTTAAAACGGGCAGAAGTTGCACTGCACCGGGCGATTAAT
>JAIRLR010000178.1 GCA_031259195.1 Streptococcaceae bacterium
TAGACTTTGAGGTAATTGCCGAAGGAGTCTATGAGGAAACATATAAGTTTGAAGGTTATACAGCCGTATCTACCGGTAATGAGGTCTATTCTCAGGCAGCGGAATAAAACTTCAGGATAATCCGCAAATTTATCCCATTATTAACAAATATTCTTCTTTTGATGTTGGAGAAAAAATATTTATTACAGCATTTGACAGTGGAGATATATCTTATACGCCAAATCTTGTAGCTTTAACTCAGGAGCCGACAAAAGATGATGTGATAGATAAAAACCACCTCCTGATGCAATTTTAGGTATATTATGGGGAGCATTCATATTGCTGTGGATAGCGATATTTGGTATTTTAGCAGGCAGTAAAAAGAAATAATATTTAATTCAAAAAAGGAGTGCCATTTAATATGGCACTCCTTTTTGGGTTATTAATGCGATGCAGATTCCCCCTATTTAGTGGGGGCTGAAAGTTCACGACGACGATGTTCTAGTTCATTATGGCATTTGTACAAAGTCAACATATAGTTTACCGTTTAAGCTACCACATAGTATGGGTTTGCAAATATCGTCGTCGTGTCCTAAATTCAGTCGTCGTTGAATATATGAAGAAAATAATGCCTAAGCTGCTAAAAAGTATCCCCGGAGTTGAAGTGGAGAAGATTGGTTTTGACCAAGACTATGTTCATTTTGATTCCACCTAACTAACGCGAAGTTCGTATAGCTACCTCAAGCAAAACGTTACCTTATGTTTTTCTGATTTAAGATTGTAAGCAATAATAGCGTAGTGCACCTAGTCCATCACAACTTCTAATTCTTTGATTTTCTATCGTAAATGTTCTTTTGAGTTGTTCAATTACCGTTTCCACAATTCCTCTTTTGTAAAGCAATGCTTTTTGTCAGTTTTTGCGGTTTCATATTTTTCCTTACTTTTGTAATAAGTCTAAGCTTTTGCTTTTTCAATATTTCTTTATGTTTCTCACTGATATATCCTTTATCTCCACACCACTTTCCACTTAAATTTTTGGTCCGATCGTCTTTATTGGCTTTGGAGAAGTAAACATCCATAATCTCACCATTGTGATTTATTATCAAATGCAGCATAAAACCAACCCATCGAATGATGTCCTCGCGATGCAATGCCTTACATTACTTTGTGATTGTGGATTCTACGGTTATTACATACTTTTATTGGAGTGGAATCAATAAAGTATACTCCGGTTTTTTGCCCTTTTTGAGATTGTAAGTAGGCTAACATTAGGAACAAACATGACTTTTGGAGCCTTAGAAACCAAGAATATGAAGGCACTTTCTTTAATGCTCTTTTTAATTTTGCCTGGTTCTTGATGTAAAATATTTTGAAGTTTTTATAACCCGAGAATTGATATGCAATTAAGATTGTTGCAATGGCGCATATGTCATATTTGCTGGTTTTACGGGACTTTGAGGATGAAACAAGATGTTTTTGCAGTTCTGATTTAGTTTTGTTGTAAAATTTTGAAATAGACTTTAATATTTTGACTGTAGAAATGTTCACAATATATCTCCTTATTCCCAGTCTTTTACCCATTTTCGAGATGTTGGTATAACATACTCTTTAACGGCATCTGTATGAATACCATAGTTTGTTTTACTTATAAATCTTTTAACATTCCATTCTAAATTATACTGATTATTTTCTACTTCTTTAAGTCTTTGATATTCCTTGATGAGATATAATTTAAACTGCGGACTAATCCACATGCCAAATTCAAAGCAATATCTACATGGGCAAAAGTTCCGCCATATCTACCGGAGTTTGCTACTAACCCAATGGCGTTAGTTTGTTCAATCCACTCTTTAACACTAATCTTATAATTATTAAGACCAGCCTTATTTTTAATTATGGCAAATCCGCCATAATTAAAATTTGGATTATTCAAACTCTCCCAAACTCCAAGAAATTCAACGGTATTACGATTCTTAAGCCAATCCGAAACAAAAAATTCCCCATCTTTTGATTTTAGAATATCCGTAAGAGATATGTAATCTTGATCATTGATAGTTTTTACAGATACCTCTGTATCTTATTTGTTTGTTTTTTTTAAAGGTAACCTCAAATTGTTTAAATATATTATAACATAACACTTTCAAAGCATACAGTCAATATTTTTAACCCCAAATTTAAGTTTAAAAAAGTCTTTGTGTAAAATTTGTGCAAAAAAGTGTAAATTATTGTACCTTTTTTTGCTCTTGTTATGTTTCGGGGTGGATATGCAAAAACCCCAGAAAAACTGGGGTTTTGAAATGGTGCCCCTTGCGTGCATATAAACGGAAACGACTACCTTTTTTTGAGAGTATCTAGAACCTAAAGCTAACTCCGGCATAGAAGTACCATACATGATTTTCGCTCATCCAGTCTGGCTTTTTAAGCGGTTCGGCATAGCTGATTGAGGCATCGAAGAATTTATAATTAACGCCGACTTTGGCGCCAGCACCTGATAAAATTTCAGATTTTATGTATTTGTGATTGCTATGTGCATATCCATAATCTAGGAACAACCTTGGTGTGATTGCTTGCAAGATTGGGTTTTCACTCTTAAATGCTTTCCCCAAGTTCATAGATAAGTCATTTCGCCAAGCATATCCGCTGTCGCCTTGAAAACTGTCTTCCTTAAAACCACGCACCGTATATTCACCACCAATGAAAAACGCCTCTGAGCCATACATTTCGTCTTTGGTATATTGCCCATCAAAAGTGGCAGTATAATTTACTGCCCAGAGATTTTTAGTATAATAAGCATAAAGCTTCCAAGCATTAAATTGTGCCGATTGGCTGTAGTTATGGTCTTTATCTCTTAGTGCATCAAAGGCTCTAACACCTTGTGCATAGCTTGGTTTGAAATAAAATACACCCAATTTAGTATATAATGTAGTTGGCAAGTCAAAGTGGATAATTGATAAATCGCGGCTTGAAACATCATTCCGCATTTTAAGATCTAGGACTTTGGAGTAATTGGAGTTAGTTTTGTACGTGAAACCACCGCCCGCCGAGATTTTAAACGACTGCCCACGGAATAGGAGTCTGTCTAGGCTAATGTCGTTGGTGGTTGAATTGCCATAGGAATAAAACCTGTCACCATTTACCAAAACAAAGCTGGTGCGGTAATTGCTCCATGAAAAATTGTTGCTCAAAGTCCAGTATCCCATCGGTACCGACATCCCCAACGCAAAAGAGTTAGCATTGCGGTGATTATGATCTTGGGATGG
>JAIRLR010000032.1 GCA_031259195.1 Streptococcaceae bacterium
CTGGAGTTTTTTTAAAGAGACTTGGGAGGATATTTCCTTGAGCATGAGAAGTCGTATTAATGACAATTTTCAGTTTTTTTAAAAACCCATATTTTCAATTTAGAGGGGTATAGATGTTGCAGGTTCGCCTAAAAGCGGCATCGTTAGTAGCTGGAAAGACTATAAGGTTTAGTAAACCTATGACAAAAAAGCAGCGCACATGGGAAGTGCGTGCTCTAGCAACCTAGCTCTTGTTATCGCTCAAATAAAAACTTATGAAAAATCCAATGAATTAAAGCAACTCCCGAGCTCCTTAATCTTTTGGATGTAAGAGGATGTTAACTTGTCTCCGTAATTGCGAACTGCCTTAACGATTGGCAAGCGTTAGCTTGGCATAGTTTAGGCAGGATGTACCTACCCGGTGTGACTTTTTTGGTAATTTTTTGCCTTTCTTTGTAAAAAGATATGCCTAATTTCTTTACGATTTGTTCAAGCTTTGCTTTACTACAAATCGTTAGAACGAAAGCCTCGAAATAGCATCGCTAAACCTGCGTTTCCGGTGAGAGAGAAAACTTCGTTTTCTTTTATCTGTTACCTAGAAGCTTATGCTTTTAGCCTAGAAATGCACAAAAATTTCTCAAAAAAACCTGGCAGGTTTACAAGTTGTTTTGAGTTTAATTGATTACAAACTTGGTAAACGGAGTTCATCGATAGATAGACAAGTTAACAGGTTCTAAGACGCAATTGAGTATTACAACAGACTTATGGGACAAGTTTAAATGTAAAGGATGAAATTTAAAATGCAAAACCCAAAGCCAAAAGAGTGGCGTTCAAAAGATTTAAGTCAGAACTATTATGCAGACTACAAACCCTTTAATTTTGTTGATGGCGAGGGTGTTCGTAATTCCTTGTATGTTAGTGGTTGTTTATTTGCTTGTAAGGGGTGTTATAACACGGCATCTCAATCTTTTCATTATGGCAAACTTTATACAAAAGAGTTAGAGGATCAAATTATTAAAGATACAAGATTGTCTTATGTACAAGGGCTAACCCTGCTTGGCGGGGAGCCTTTTTTAAATACTGGCATTACAATTCCTTTAGCTAAACGCATATGTACAGAATTCGAAAATACTAAAGATACTTGGTGCTGGACAGGTTATACCTGGGAAGAACTTCAGGAAGAAACAAAAGATAAGTTGGAGCTTTTGCATTACATTGATGTTTTAGTGGATGGACGCTTTGAATTAGCCAAAAAAAATTTAAATTTACAATTTCGCGGTTCTAGTAATCAAAGAATTATTGATGTGCAAAAATCTTTAGCCCAAGGAAAAATTGTTGTTTGGAAGAAATACAATAATGAAAGCTAAAAGACATTATGAAACATAATTTGCACATTATCACTGAAACATTATTTTCATAGGAAGGTAAAAAAAGGTTTTTGGGTATTTTTTTTCAGATTAGTAAAATTCTGTAAATTTTGTTTTAGAATAACTGAAGGAAATGAAATTTAGTTATTTTTTATATTCTGCATATTATGAAAGCGTTTTTATTAGCTATTTTTATAAGGAGGAGTTATGTTGAACTTTTTTGAATTAAAACGGCCCAAGCCGTTGAACTTACCGCTTGAAGTCCAAAGACAAAAATGGATGCCGCAGTTTTTTAAAGCCTTTTCTGTAGTATTTGCAGTTTATTTTATGTCATATATAATCCGTCAAAATATGAACGGAGCCCAAGCCGTCTTTTTAAAGCAGTATAGTATGAAAAAAGAAGAATTGGGAAGTCTTCTTTTCTATAATGGTATTGCTTACGGAGCAGGAAAATTTCTTCTAGGTTTTCTTGCAGATAGAAAAAATACCAAAAAAGTTGTTTCTTTTTTGATCATTATCGGGGGTATTTGTAACGTAGTTCTTGGTTCTATTCTTCTAAATAGCTCAAGTACAGCAGCAATGAAATGGTCAATCCTAATTTTTTGGACTCTTAATGGTTTAGTTCTAGCTCCTGGTGGACCTTGCTCATACTCTACAATTATGCGTTGGATACCAAAATCTAAGCAATCAACTTGGTTAGGACGTTGGAATATTTCTCATAATATCGGCGGAATGATAGCTGCCACTTTTGCAGCTATTGTTGCTGAGAAATTTTTCAATGAAGCTGTTGGTGGCTTTTTTGTCATTCCTGGTATTTTAGCAATTTTAGTTGGAATTTGGGGCATGTTTTTTGGAAAAGATGATCCAATGGAGTTAGGTTGGAATGATGCAGGAACTGTTTGGGGAGAAATCGAAGATGAAGCTGAGCGTAAAGAAGAGGAGGAAGAAAAGAAAGAAAAAGTTTCGAAATCGAAAGTTTTTGTTGAGTATGTTTTAAAAAATCCTTGGGTGTGGTTACTAGCCCTTGCAAATATTTTTGTTTATGTAGTTCGTTTGGGAGTTGCTACATGGGTGATTCCTTATGCTAATTTGGTTTTAGGGCATGAAATCAAAAAATCAACCACTCTGCTGGGGGCTTTTGAACTAAGTGCAATGATTGGTAGTTTGTTCCTTGGATGGTTTAGTGACAAGATCAAAGGACGTAGAATGTTGCTTTGTGGGATTGTTATGCTGTTGACGTATATTGGAGTTTATTACTATTCAAAAGCAGATACAATGTCTGAACTCTTAATTTCAATGGTATTATGCGGTTTCTTTATCTTTGGCCCACAGTTGTTAATTGGCGTTTCCGTTGTTAAATTTGTTCCCAAAAAAGCAGTAGCTGTTGCAAACGGAATTACCGGAACAACTGCCTATATTTTAGGAGATGCACTGATTTCCAAGAAAATTCTTCCTACGTTTATCAAAACAGATACAAAAGAAGGATGGCATTATATGTTTACTCTTATGTACATTAGTATATTTATTGGTTCGATTTTGATGTTTATTGTAGCGATTGCTGAAGAAAAACGTATTCTTAAAAATCAAGCTTTGGAAAAAAGCAAGTAGCAAACTTTCTCGTTTTTTACAATTATTCTGTGAAAATAATTTACATAAAGTTTTTTTACTCTAGAGTTTGTTAAAATGATCCCCATCAATTCGATAACGAAAAAATAAAGAGATGGGGGGTATTGATCATGGAAAGTACAATAAAAAAGATCAGAGACTCAGAAGATAATAAGTGGTGGCAATTAATCTTAAAAAATTTTGGTAATTCTATACAATTAGTCGGTGAAGCTAAAACAATGATTGCCCAAAGCTATACTGATCACGGACAACCAAAGTAAAGTTTTTGTTTCTAATAGACCTCTTGCGAAACTAGATCCATGAAAATTGCAAACTACCTTAACGAGTGTCTTGCGAAGCTTGACAGAGTTTAGGCAAGATTACCTACTCGGTGCGCTTCTTTTTCTCTGATATTTCGTCAAAAGACCTGCCTAAGTTCTTTACGATGTGCTCAAGCCACGCCAAACGCATGTAGATATCCTAAGAGCCTGTTAACGTAACGATCTCGCTATTGATGGAATTTTTGATTAATTTTTAGGCAATTTGCGAAAAAAAACGCAGGAATAGTGGTACTATTTCGAGGCTTTTTGACAAAAAAAGTGTCAAAAATTAAACAAAATTGCGCAATTCTGGAGATCGTTAACAGGTTCTGAGAGATATTTGAGACAGTTGTTTGAGATTAGGTAGCTAAAAAAATTTAAGAGTTTTGAAGATGCAGAGTAGGAAACTTTCATGCGTTTGACGTGCGAGTTAACAGATTCAGAGAGGAATATATCTATGCCTTTTTTCTTTATGCCACTTTCATTCTTCACTAAAGAATATATTTCTGGGGTTTTAACA
>JAIRLR010000039.1 GCA_031259195.1 Streptococcaceae bacterium
CTTCTGATTTCAGCAGTTCAGTAAAGTGAGTGAAATTGGCCTCTTGATATTTTGTTTGATAGAGTTGAATAACTTTTTCTTTCGTTTCTTCATCGATCTTATTTTTTGGTTTTCTTGATCTGTTTCCATGAATGAAAGCGATTTTGCCACAAGTTTGGTAGTTGTTTAATAAGCGATTGACGTGTCTTGGTGTAATGCCTAAAGTGATGGATGCACGCTTCTTTTTGATTTTCCCTTTGGAAACTTGTTTGAGCGTTTGGTAATATCTTTCTTCTTTCATTCTTAAAATGACCTTTCGCATGATTTCCCTACTCAAAATTTAGTTAAGTATAAATTTACTAAATTTTAAGAAAAAATTTTTTTAGCTTTGGGACATTTTCGATGAACATCTATCAAGACATTATCACTGAGCAGCGACAATTTTGATGGAGTAAGCCTAAAAAACATTGTTTTTTTGGATAAGTATTGCTATAGTTTGGCTGTTGAATGTTCTTACGAGCATTTTTTTATTGGATATTGCCTGATTACTTGAAGAACTTTTAACTCAGATATGAGGTTAGTAAATGGTGCAATATGCTAAAATAAGCGCGACAGCTCATTATGTTCCTGAAAAAAAAGTAACAAATGATGACCTTTCGCAGATTATGGATACAAGTGATGAGTGGATTAGAACGCGGACAGGAATTGCTAATCGACATATTGCAACAACTGAAAATACATCTGATTTATGTACAAAGGTGGCTTTGCTTCTATTAAAGAAAAGCGGTATCTCAGCTAGTGAACTTGATTTCATTCTAGTTGCATCGATGACTTCTGATTATGCTATGCCTAGTACAGCAAGTTTAGTTCAAGGAGAGATCGGCGCGGTAAATGCTTTTGCGTTAGATGTTTCAGCCGCTTGCTCGGGATTTGTTTATGCACTTAGTTTGGCTGATAAGTTGATTTGCAGCAATGCATATAGTAAGGGCATGGTAATTGGCGGTGAAGTAATATCGAAAATTCTAAACTGGGATGACCGCTCAACGGCTGTGCTTTTTGGTGATGGTGCCGGTGGTGTTTTGCTTACAGACAACACACAGATCTGTGTACTAGCTGAAGAGTTGCAGACAGATGGTGTGCGTTGGGAGGATTTGACAGCTGGTGAGTTGCCACTTCGCTCACCATATACTTCCTTTAAAAAAGTAAATGCATATCTGAGGATGGCTGGTCGAGGCATTTTTGATTTTGCTATTCGAGATATCCCTAAAAATATCACGGCAACTTTAAAAAAAGTTGACCTTGATATAGGTGATGTTGATTATTATTTATTGCATCAGGCAAATATTAGAATAATCGATAAAATCGCCAAAAAGTTAGATATTTCTCGTTCAAAATTTTTAACAAATATAGAAAAATATGGGAATACGAGTGCGGCATCGATTCCTATTTTATTGGACGAAGCTGTAAGTGAGGGGACATTAGTTTTAGGTTCTGGACAAAAAGTTGTGTTAACAGGCTTTGGTGGAGGATTAACATGGGGAAGCATTTTGCTTTCCCTTTAAATATTAAATTACTGGAGGAATTATTTATGGCAACATTTGATAAAATCAAGGACATTATTGTAGAAGAATTAGGAAAAGAGCCGGAAGAAGTGACATTAACAACTTCTTTTGAGGACTTGGATGCTGACTCTTTAGATTTTTTCCAAATTATTAATGAGATCGAGGATGCTTTCAATGTAAAAATCAAATCTGAAGAAGGGTTAGATACAGTTGAAGACTTAGTTAAATTTGTTGATGCTCAAAAAGGTTAATAGACTCTAAAATACAACGTAGTGGCTTAATACTGCTACGTTTCTTATTACACTTTCATGATTTGAGGAAAACAGATATATGAAATCAAAGATAATGGATTTTTTAGGTATTAAATATCCGATTTTTCAAGGTGGAATGGCTTGGGTGGCAGATGGCGACTTAGCTGGTGCCGTTTCAAAAGCTGGCGGTCTTGGGATTATTGGCGGTGGAAATGCGCCCAAAGAAGTTGTTCAAAAAAATATTCATAAACTTAAAGAAATAACAGATCGAGCGTTTGGGGTCAATATTATGTTACTTTCTCCTTTTGTTGATGATATTGTTGATTTAGTCATTGAAGAAGGTGTCAAAGTTGTTACAACAGGTGCGGGCAATCCTGCAAAGTATATGGAGCGTTTTAAAGAAGCAGGCATGATTGTAATCCCTGTAATTCCTTCGGTAGCACTAGCACGTCGAATGGAGAAAATCGGTGTTGATGCTGTTGTTGCTGAAGGAATGGAAGCAGGCGGGCATATTGGCAAACTAACAACAATGACTTTGGTGCGTCAAGTTGTAGAAGCGGTAAATATTCCTGTTATTGCTGCTGGCGGTATTGCTGATGGCGCGGGTATGGCTGCAGCTTTTTGTCTTGGGGCAGAAGCCGTACAGGTAGGCACGCGTTTTGTTGTGGCCAAAGAGTCAAATGCGCATGCTAACTATAAACAAAAGATTTTAAAAGCACGTGATATTGATACGGTTATCTCAGCGCAGCATTTTGGACACGCCGTGCGTTCAATAAAAAATAAATTAACGCGTGCATTTGATGAGGCTGAAAGGGCTGCTTTTAAACAGGATAATCCGGATTTAACAATTTTTGAAGAAATGGGAGCAGGAAGATTACCAGCATCAGTTATTGATGGTGATGTCGAAAATGGCTCAGTCATGGCCGGGCAGATTGCCGGATTAATTTCTAAAGAAGAAACAGCTGAAGAAATTTTAAAAGATCTTTATGAGGGCGCCCAAGCCGTAATGGCTAAAGAAGTTAAACGTTGGCTTGAGTAATCAAAATCAAAGGAGAAAATCTTTCTATGACAGTAGCATTCATTTTTGCTGGGCAAGGAGCACAGTATCTTGGGATGGGTCGTGATTTATATGATCAAGAAAGCTTAGTGCAAGAAACTTTTGCTAAGGCAAGTGATGTACTTAGGTACGATATTGCTAAGCTAATTTTTACTGAAGAAGAAAAATTAAATCAAACGCAATATACGCAGCCGGCGATTTTAACGGTGAGCGTTGCTTTTTGGCGTTTGCTTAATGCGCGCGGACTTAAAGCTGATGTGGTCGCTGGCTTAAGTCTGGGTGAGTACTCTGCATTAGTAGCTAGCGGTGCGCTAGATTTCAAGGAAGCTGTGGCTTTAGTAAATAAACGCGGAAAATATATGACTGAAGCTACTCCTGTTGGGATTGGTAAAATGGTTGCTGTGTTAAATGCTAATCGTGCATTAATCGAAGAAAAGTGTCAAGAAGCTTCAGTTAAGGGAGTTGTCAGTCCTACCAATTATAATACGCCTAAACAGGTAGTTATTGGTGGTGAAGTAGAGGCGGTGGATGAAGCCGTTTCTTTACTGGAACAGGTAGGTGTTAAACGCATAATTCCATTAAATGTTAGTGGACCCTTTCATACGGCATTATTAAAGCCTGCTGCTGAAAAATTAGCTATAGCTTTAAAGGAAGTAAGTGTTTATGATTTAAAGGTGCCAGTGATTTCCAACACCACCGCCCAAGTTATGCAGCGCAATAAAGTAAAAGACTTGCTGACAAAACAAGTAATGTCAGCTGTTCATTTTGATGAAAGTATTGAATTAATGAAGGCAATGGGTGCAACAATTTTTGTTGAAATCGGCCCTGGCAAAGTGCTTTCTGGCTTTTTGCGAAAAATCGATAAAAATTTAATCATTTCACGTGTTGAAAACTGTGCTACTTTAGCAAAAACTTGTGAATTATTAGGAGGCAAGGCATGAGCGTTAAAGGGAAAAATGTTTTTATTACCGGTTCAACACGGGGCATTGGCAAAGCAATTGCTGAGCGTTTTGCGAAAAATGGCGCTAATGTTGTTATCAATGGCCGTAAAGAAATTGCTGTTGATTTTTTAGCGGAGCTAACACAAATGGGCATAAAGGCTACCAGCGTGGTTGGTGATATTGCGGATTTCGCACAAGCAGAAGCCATGATTCTGGAAGCTGAGGAAAGATTAGGTTCATTAGATGTGTTAGTTAATAACGCTGGTATTACCAATGATAAACTGCTTTTACGGATGAGTGAAGAAGATTTTGAAAAAGTGTTGAAGGTAAATCTGACCGGAACATTTAATATGACGCAGGCTGTTCTAAAGAAAATGCTCAAGCGTCGTACAGGCACAATTATTAACATGAGCTCGGTGGTCGGTTTAATGGGAAACATCGGTCAGGCCAACTATGCGGCCTCCAAAGCAGGCGTGATTGGTTTTACCAAAGCTGTAGCGCGTGAAGTAGCAAGTCGTAAAATTACCGTAAATGCAATTGCGCCAGGATTTATTCAAACCGAAATGACTGATAGCCTATCGGAAAAAGCTAAAGAGATGATGCGGCAACAAATTCCTTTAAAAAGGTTGGGACTCCCCAGTGATGTTGCAAAAGTTGTTATATTTTTAGCTGAGGCGGACTACTTAACAGGGCAAGTTATTAGCGTTGATGGTGGTTTAGTGATGAATGGTTAGAGATTTGTGGAAGGTGAAACAATGAAGCGGGTAGTAATTACAGGATATGGTGTAACTTCGCCGATTGGCAATACCCCTGAAGAGTTCTGGGAAAGTTTGCACGATGGCAAAATTGGTTTAGGTTCGATTACCAAATTTGATGCAACTGAAACCGGAATAACCATTGCTGGAGAGATTAAAGAATTTCCTTTTGATAAGTATTTCCAGAAAAAAGATGCCAAGCGCATGGATTTATTTTCGCTTTATGGCATTTATGCTGCTTTAGAAGCGTTTGCTATGGCGAGACTTGAAAGAGATTCTCTTGATGCTCAGCGTTTTGGTGTGATTGTAGGATCTGGGATTGGCGGCTTGAAAACTATCCAGGAACAAGTTATCCGAATGCATGATAAGGGCATGAACCGCGTGTCTCCTTTATTTGTTCCAATGTCGATTTCCAATATGGCAGCAGGAAGCATTGCCTTGCGCCTTGGTGCAAAGGGCATTTGTTCCTCGATTACAACGGCTTGTGCTTCAGCGACTAATGCGATTGGCGAAGCTTTCCGCAATATTAAGTTTGGCTACTCTGATGTTATTATTGCTGGTGGAGCTGAAGCTTCGATTTGTCCAATAGGCATCTCTGGCTTTGCAGCACTAACCGCTTTATCCAGAGAAACAGATCCAACTCGTGCTTCGATTCCTTTTGATAAAGAGCGCAATGGTTTTGTAATGGGTGAAGGCGCCGGTGTTCTTGTTTTAGAGTCTTATGATCACGCTAAAAGACGTGGCGCTAAAATCTTAGGTGAAGTTGTTGGTTACGGTACAACTTGTGATGCCTATCATATGACCAGCCCGATTCCTGATGGTAGTGGTGCAGCAAGTGCTATGCAATTAGCAATTGAGGAAGCAGGCATAACTTCTGATCAAGTCGGATATGTAAACGCTCATGGAACTTCTACGCAGGCCAATGAAAAAGGCGAAAGCAAGGCGATTGAAACGGTCTTTAGACGAGATAACGCTTCCTTAGTTTCTTCAACTAAATCACTAACTGGACACCTTTTAGGTGCTGCTGGTGGGATAGAAGCAATTGCGACTTTGCAAGCTTTGGAAAATCAATTTGTGCCAGCCACCATGGGAACAAAAGAATTAGACAATGATATGCATATAAATATTGTGATTGAAAAAGGTGTAGATCACTCGATGAAATATGCAATTAGTAATTCTTTTGGTTTTGGTGGGCATAATGCTGTGATAGCTTTAAAGAAATGGAGTGAGGAAGAGTGAACCTCAAGGATATTCAGAATATCGTCAAGCAGTTTAATGACTCCTCACTAACAGAATTTGAACTAAAAAAAGCTGATTTTGAGTTGTATCTAAATAAAAATAAGCAATCTAGAAAAAATCAAGCAGCAGAAAGCATTGAAACACAAACGCAAAAACCAAGTAATTTTATAAAAGATGATTCTGCCCTTCAAATAAAAGAAGAAATAATTACTTCGCCAATTGTTGGGATAGTCTACTTACAGTCCGCGCCTGAAGTTTCCCCATATGTAGCAGTAGGGGATACAGTCGCGGCGAATCAAACAGTCTGCATTATCGAAGCAATGAAAATGATGAATGAAATTCCAGCTGGACGCGATGGCGTTGTTACGGAAATACTGGTAAAAAATGAGCAAGTTGTAGGTATTGGGGAGCCGTTATTTCGAATAAAGTAGGTAGACTCTTAAACTTAGTAAAGTAAATTGCCATTTATCAAATTTGTAAATCAAGATAAGCTCAAAAAATTTGGTAAACCTGGCAAGTTTTTTGAACTATTTTTTTCACAATTTGAGGCGAGGCGAGAGTTTTTACGGGTCTTTTTTATATATAACAATACATTATGCGCAAAATTCTTCTATTTTTGTGTTTGATAAAAAAATTAATAAGTGATATTTTAAGCATGTAAAGGAGGGAATTTTATTTTGTTTAAACTATTTAAAAAATCTTTTTTAAGCGTTGCTATATTGTTCTGTTTTTTATACCCATCCTTGCCTGTTTTAGCACATCAAGGATCACTCAATGATGCAGAGGATCAGCAGATAGGGGAGGTTCATTTTTGCAACATTTGTCCTCCTAATTTGGAAATTCCAGCTGAGGAGGGAACTTTGCAAGGAGATACCAATTGGTGTTTGGCTACATGCATGAATATTGTCCATCGGGATATTTTGAATAAAGGAAACCAGTTGCAACCACCTTTTGATAATGCTGGAAGTATTGAAGATTTTGCAAGATTGGGCTTTATCTCTTTTCCAGTACAAAATGGAGTTGTATTACCGTTTCAACTTGTTGATCAGCCTCAAGATGTTGCAGCAATGAAATACATGAAAATTTTTACAGCACATTTAAATCTTCCACAGGATGATGAAGGACTAGCTTTAGAATGTAAAGCCTTTCATGAACGTTTAAAATATCTTAGCACAGAGAAAAGGTTAGAAATATGGGATGGTCATGATTACTTTGAGCCAATACCTCAAAGACTAAAAGAGCTAATTCCTCTTGATGTAGGCAGTGTTGCTGTAATTTTTAATCAAATGATGGATAATCCAGATTTTTGTCAGTTAAAGCGGGCCATTTTTGATGGAAGAACTAATCCATGGGAGCAAATCTTTCAGGATATATGGGATCATGAACGCATGGTGATTGTAAATATGGAGAACACTGCCGGAGGGGAAATTGGACATTCCGTTATTGCTTATGCAGCTATACAGTATGCTGATGGCAGGCAGGTTATTTTAATACATAATCCTGATATGGGGATCCTTTCTAGGATCTTGATTGATTCTCCTCCTGTAGTTGATATAGGAGAACTTTCATATCAACTTTTGAGTTATTGTATTTTTAATTATTAGTTTTACATAAAGGAGGAAAAGAAAAATGAAAAAAAGAAAAGGAAAAATGCTGTTTGTAATGATGTTATTCGTTTGTAGTATCGGTTTTTCAAAGCTAGCACATGGTATGGAAGAAGGCTTAAAACAATCACTATTTTTACCCGCTGATCATTGGTTACATCAAAAGGTAGCAGGAGCTATAGAAAATAAAACTTGTTATCTTTTCAGAATGGATGTAGATTTTAGCCATGTGATCATTTTAAAACATGGTAAGGATAAAATCTATAATGATAGCGTCAATCGCGTAATCATAAATGTTCTATTAAAACCAAGGGGGGCAGAAAGCTATGAAGATTGCGAAGAAAAACAAGGAGGATACGTTTCTCTATTTGCTTATTTCACAAAACCGCAAAAAGAAGAATTACTTGAGGATGAATTCTCTGCAATTACTGAAAGTACTTCCACCAATTGCGGTTTTAACCAAAAAATAACCGATCAAAAAATGGATCTCGCCTTGGAAAGGTCAGAAAATGCAGCTTATAGATGGATTAATGATGGTGGTTCAACAAGAGAATTGGTTGTTCCCGGCTGTAATGGTTTAGGATATGTGATAAGTAAAGATGGAGAGCAGCCAGTATTTTTTAGTTTATATCATTGTGTTAATTTAGGAATTCGTCAGTATACGTTTACGCCTTGGAAAGAAGTACAAGAAAGAATTGATCGTTGGCAGAGACTACAAAATTTTAGTACCAGAGGTAGTGGTGGTACTTTTGATTTAAGTAAAATAAAATTCGGTATAAAAAAAAGTTAAACATTATCGAGTAGGATTTTGCTTATTCTCCCATTCCCTGTCTCCGTGTACGGATCCGTGCACGGAGGTTTAGTTTTACAGGTAGATAGTGAAGCATAAGATTCCCAAACTTGGCTAGTTTCTTGTTTGTTATCGTTGTTGTTAAAATCCACAAATAAATAGGCAATTCTAGTCGTACCTTTACTTCGTTGTCCATTACAAATACAAAAGGAGGAAAAGAAAGATGAAAAAAATAAAAAGAAAAATGCTGCTTGTAATGATGTTATTCGTTTGTAGTATTGGTTTTTCAAATTTAGTATATGGTATGGAAGATGATCTAAAACAATCACTATTTCTACCCGCTGAGCATTGGTTATGTCAAAGAATAGCTAACAATGTAGGAGACAAATTTTATCTTTGGGGGAGGGCAAAGGCGGATGTTGCACATATAATCGTTTGTAAAAAATGGGGAAGTGCAGCTTATACCAACAATGATAATAAGGTGTTAATAAAAGTTCCCCTAAAACCACCTGCAGGAGACAGTTATGAAGATGATTTTCCTAATGGACAAAATGGCGGATATATTAACTTTAATGCTACGTTCAATAATCTACAAACAAATGATTTAAATGAAGCAGAAATAGTAATAGAAGCAAATGGAGAAGAACAAGTATATAAAATTGTTGAAGGAGGCGTTGCTTTTGGTTGTTATAATCAAAAAACAATCGATCAAAAAATGGATGCCGCCTTGGAAAGGTTAGAAAATGCAGATTATAGATGGATTAATGCCGGTGGTGCAAAAAGGGAGTTGGTCACTCTTCCTTGTAATGGAACTTCAGGATATGTAATAACAAGTAGAGATGGAACGAAAAAAATATTTCTTAGTTTAGACTATTGTGTTAATCTAGGAATTTCTCAATACACGTTTATCCCTTGTGAAAAAGTACAAGAAAGAATTGATCGTTGGCAGAGGTTACAAAATATTAGTACTAGAGGTGGTAGTGGTACTTTTGATTTAAGTAAAATAAAATTTGGTGTAAAAAAAAGTTAAACATCCCCATCCCCCCTACCGCCATGTACGGATCTGTACATGGCGGTTCTTGTATAGAAACTCATCTTTAGAAACCTTGTGTGATGATAATTTGTATCGTTTTTTCCGTCCTGTTATAGTAAAATCCAAAATAGCCTAAAATTTCATCAAAAAGATAAGTTAACAAGTTCTTAAGGCAAGTTATTATTTTATTTGTTATAAATTCTAATGTTATAATTTAGAAAATGATTAAAGGAGTGATTTATGATGAATAAAGTAAGCAAAAAGAGAACTTTAGTTTTTGGTTCACTAGTTTTGTTATCATCGTTTTTTTTGTTGACAGGTTGTGGTCAAAATCAAGCTGATAAAAGTGTTCAAAATTCAAAAACAGTTGAGATGAGTAAGGATTTTAACAGCAGCGCGGTTGAGAAACTAAGAATAGATAGTGGCGTTATGGATGTTAAAATTGAGGAAGGAGAAGCACTTCATTTTAATGTCAAATATATTGAAGAACGCAAGCCTACAATGGAAGTTAAAGATAAAACGCTAAACTTTGATTCTAAGACAAATGATTTATCTAAAAATGACAAAAAACTTAGCTTAAGCCTAACTTTTCCAAAAGGGAAAAAATTTGCTGATTTTAATGTGAAGCAAAGTGATGGTGTTGTAGAAATTAAAGGGTTGAAAACACAATCTTTAAAAATTAGTAGCGGTAATGGAAGTATAACGGCTGATAAGTTAACGGTAATTAAAGCTAGCTCTATTAGTAGTGGTAATGGAGGTGTGGAATTAAGTGATTTAACTGCGCCTGGCTTAAATATTAGTGTGGGCAACGGTGATATTAGTGTGTATGGAAAAGAAGTTGGCAAAAGGCAATATAAAGAAGGTGACCAGGAAAAAGCACTAAAGATCACTTCTGGAAATGGTAGTATTGAGATTAAATAATTAAGGATGGATGGAAGAAATATATGTCGATCATGGATATTAATGAAATCAAAAAAATTTTACCGCATCGCTATCCCTTTTTGTTGATTGATCGAGTGGAAGATTTAGTAGCTGGAGAGCGGGTCGTATGTAAGAAAAATGTAGCGGCAAATGAAGAATTTTTCAATGGTCATTTTCCTAATGAGCCTGTCATGCCGGGGGTGTTGATGGTAGAAGCACTGGCGCAAGCAGGAGCGATAGTGCTTCTTTCATTGCCAGAATTTCAGGGAAAAATAGTTTATTTGGGCGGAATGGACAAAGTAAAGTTTCGGAGTAAAATAATTCCGGGAGATACGTTGATGTTGGAAGTAGAAATCTTAAAGCTTCGAAATGGCGCAGGAATTGGTAAAGGTATCGCGACTGTAGAAGGAAAAAAAGCTGTGGAGGCGCAGTTGACGTTTATGATAGGGTAAGTTTTAGATTGAGGGATTGTGTAATGTTTCGAAAAATTTTAATTGCGAATCGTGGAGAAATTGCGGTACGAGTGATTCGTGCTGCTCGGGAGTTGGGCATCAAAACCGTTGCCGTATACTCTGAAGCTGATTCAGAGGCATTGCATATCCATCTTGCGGATGAAGCTGTGTGCATTGGTCCGGCTAAAGCGCAAAATTCTTATTTAAATATTAACAACATCTTAAGCGCTGCCATTGCAACAAAAGCTGAAGCAATTCATCCAGGCTTTGGCTTTTTATCGGAAAATTCCAAATTTGTTACAATGTGCGAAGAGCTTAAACTTAAGTTTATCGGCCCAAGTAGCGAAGTAATGGATAAAATGGGCGATAAGATCAACGCCAGATCTGAGATGATCAAAGCTTATGTGCCGGTCATTCCAGGATCTCCTGGAGAGCTTTTTACAGTAGAAGAAGCCATGAAAATTGCTGAAAAAATTGGTTATCCGGTAATGTTAAAGGCCAGCTCTGGCGGTGGCGGTAAAGGCATTCGCAAAGTTGAAACACCAGAAGATTTACCAGCGAATTTTATGAATGCACAACAAGAAGCAAAGGCTGCTTTTGGCAGCGGCGCTATGTATATGGAGAAAGTGATCTATCCAGCGCGTCATATCGAAGTGCAGATTTTAGGAGATAGCTATGGTAATGTTTTGCATCTGGGCGAGCGGGACTGTTCTTTGCAGCGCAATAATCAAAAAGTTTTAGAAGAGTCCCCGTCCATTGCAATTGACGCTAAAAAACGTGCTGAGCTAGGTTTGGCTGCTTGTAAGGCAGCAGCTTATGTGGGATATGAAAATGCTGGGACTATTGAGTTTTTATATAAAGATGATGAATTTTTCTTTATGGAAATGAATACGCGTATACAAGTAGAGCATCCAGTGACGGAATTTGTTACTGGTGTTGATATTGTTAAAGAGCAGATTAGGATTGCTGCGGGTGAAGCATTGCGCTTTAATCAAGGAGATATTGAATTTCACGGACATTCGATTGAATGTCGAATTAATGCGGAGAACCCGGCAGTTAACTTCTCTCCTGCTCCGGGTAAGATTTCCGAAATTTTCTTGCCTAGTGGCTGTTTAGGCTTACGAGTGGACTCGGCTGTGTATCAGGGGTATGAAATTCCACCATTTTATGATTCAATGATTGCAAAAGTGATTGTGCATGGTGAAAATCGCATGGAAGCCTTGATGAAAATGCAGCGAGCATTGTTTGAATTTGAAGTGGAAGGTGTTAGAACAAATGCTGAGTTTCAGCTTGACTTGATTACCGATCCCAAAGTGGTTGCTGGAGATTACGATACCAGCTTTTTAATGGAAGAATTTCTGCCTAATTGGCAACCAAGACAATAGCTATCTTATGAGCCTGTTAACTTATCTTCAATAATTGTGACTTTTTTGGTAATGCTTGCTTTTGTAAGAAATTTTGTTATTACACTATAAGTCGTACTTATAGCGTCAAAAAGCTTCAATTTAGTGCTGCTACGCTTGCGTTTGAGTATGTCCCAAGCGTCGTGGAATTTCGTCAACACCGAAAATCCATTAAGAGCCTGTTAACGATCTCCATAATTGCGACTTTTCTGATAATTTTTTGCCTTTTTTCGTCAAAAGACCTGTCGGGTTCTTTACGATTTGTTCAAGCTTTGCTTGATTACAAATCGTTAGAACGGGATCCATCAATAGCGAGACAAGTTAACAGGCGCTAAGCAGTTTTAATTTTATCTTTGTATTTATAATTCAGTCAAATTTTCCAAAACACTCTGTCCCATCGGAATCTCTCGATATCCCCGGATTCTATGGAAACTTCGCTCAGCTTCCATAAATTAAGCGGCAGCCTGACGAAGTGCCACCTCTCCGTTCTTGAAATTGCTCACACGGAAAATGTGCCCTGCACAAGTCGAATTAGCTGACTCTATGGCATTCGTATTAGAGAGCGTTTGTCGAAGAAAGCCTGGCAATCTCAGACGATGAACGGGTTAACGTCTCTTCCCATCCCCTCTTTCAAACTCACAGCGGCAGAAGGAAAACGCACTTCAATATTTTTAACGATCTGATGAAGTTTAGAAAATGCTTTATCATAATCAAATTCTGGGTAAAGCACTCAGCAAAAGCCCTACATTAGCCTGTTCTGATTCTGGTAATTTTGAAAGAACATTACGTTTTTTGTGGACTTGGCATCGTTGGATAACTGCTTCTACGATGGGTGGGACAAGCTCTAAAAAATCAATTAATTTATCTTGAGTATCAAGCGAGGTTAGTGTTAAACCAGCTAAAGAAGCTGCATATTTTTCTGCCCCAGGTTGAAAACTTCGCTGATCGTCAATATTGAAAAATCCAGCTTCATGTAATCTCTGTCCCCACACTAAAGGAGTGCCTAAAGCCCCATAACTACTCATAATCATCGCTAAAGCTGGTTATGCCAAATCCTACAGACCCTAGAGGAAAAGATCCTACATACACATTCTTCCATACCGGATCAATTTGCGAATAATAAACGACATTGCACCCTGGACGAGGGCGACCATGTTCGTTATGCAACCA
>JAIRLR010000074.1 GCA_031259195.1 Streptococcaceae bacterium
AATTGTTAAGTATAACATCGTAATCAATAAAACAACGGCGAACCTGTCTTGTTGGTAAAATAACATGTAAACCAATGTTGCAAAAATTACAATTATTGAGGGAAAATAAGCGCGTTTTACCCTTTGAGCAATTGCCCGTCCCATAAAAATCAATAAAAAACCAAGAATAATTTTCGGCGACTGAGCAATAAAACGCGCGAGCCATGGATTCATTTTAGCCAACCAAGGAAAAACGTAAAGATCACCAACTTCCTTTTCTAGTAAAATAATTCGAAAACCCAAGAAATAAAAAAGGAATTTTAATATTTTATGAGTAATTTCAATTAATAATTCCTTTGGAACATTATGAAGACGTTTATTAAAACGACCTCCTAAATGACGAACAAAAAACACAAGTCCGACTAAAAAAGGCACAAAATAATAAGCAATGCGATATAACAAAATCCATGCAAAGGCTACTTCTTGAGAAATTCCTAAGTTTCGCAAGCCAAAAAGCATCATAATATCAAAGCTTCCAAGACCTCCGGGCACCATAGAGACCATCCCAATAACCATCGCTTCCATAAATAAAGTTACTATCTCAAGAGTTGGTAAATGAATCCCCATCACTTTGCCAACAACAATAAAAGTCAGTGCAACTGCTGACCACTCTAAAAAAGAAATTGTCAGCAAAGAAAGTCCTGTTCTTCTTGATAGTCCGCCCAGGATCCCTTTTTTCTTCATGGTTGTGGTTAGCAATACTAGCGGAAAATACAACGCACCACCTAAAAGCCAAAGCCAGTACTCTTTTAAAAAAGCATTCACCGCACCTAATGCAACAATAATTAACGTTAAAAAACTATAAATTGACAACCCAGACATGGTAAATAAAAAAATCTTCGAAGTACCACTTAAAATTTCTTTTGGATCTTTATTTTGGCCGTAAAATTGTGAACGAAGTCCTAAGCTAAAAAAGCCTCCAAAACCAATCATATTATTAATGGTATTAATCAACCAACTAGTTTCAAAAATGTAAATACTTTCATATTTATTGTTTAACAACTTTTTTAAAATAAAATCATAACCAATCATTGGCAAAATGGAGATTAAACCAACGACTAAAGTAATTATAAAATGACTAAAAGGCATATCAGCTATTACTTCTTTAAAGCGTTCACTGTTTAAATGCCTCGACATCCTTACTAACTCTAAAGTCAAAACAAGAAAAACGGTGATTATAAAAATCGATTTTATCCGCTTCATTCGTTTTTTTAAATATTCAAAAATGCTTTTCATTGTTGCCTACCTCTTGTAAAAATGCCAAAACAATTTTGTTATAGCTTATTGGAGATTTTCTAAGAAATGAGTGCTTAGCATTGGGAACAATTTTCAGCACTGTTTTTGGGATATATTTTGCGATATTTCTTGAGTGGGCACTGCTTACAACATCAAATTGTCCGATTAAAATCAATGTCGGTTGCTTTATTTTTTGCAAATCTTTAACTGTTATTTCTGTTTCTTTCAATATCAGTTTTTTAACAGCAACATTATGCTTTAATAACTTTGCCAGCCATATTTCTAATTTTGACAAAATACGAAAATGCAGATGTAGACCGCTAACTCTAAGATTCGCTGCATTTAAAATTAATTTTTCAACATATTCTGGATGATCTACAACAAAACGCGCAGCAATATTGCCACCATCGCTAAATCCTAGTAAATGCGCTTTAACAATCTTTTCCGCATCAAGAATTTCATACAGATCATTACTCATTTGCTTAAATTCCAGTATTTTAGAAGTGTTGTTAGACCTGCCATGTCCTCTGCTATCTACCACAATGCAGGTAAAATAATCTTTGAAAAAGGCAACTTGATTGTTAAAAGTCCGACCACTGCCACTGTTGCCATGCAGCATTACCAAAGGAAATCCCATGCCGATGATTTCGTAATAAATTTTTGTACCATCACTAACAATCAGGGATTTCTTTTGCATCATCTCAATCCTTTCAATCAGCAACTCTCCCCAAATCTACAGGTTTATCATATGCTCCAGGAGAGTTGGCATACCTATCTCCGGTAATAATCACTGGCATTCCCGGATAAGTTTGCGCCCAAACTTGCTCCATCGCATCTGGCGGAGTATTAATACAACCATTTGAGCCAGCGTTGCTCATCCAAGCATCTACTGATCCATAATCTTTATTCGAATCATGAATACCAATTCCTGTATAGTAAAAATTACCATCTGCTCCACGACTTTGCAAAGGTTCAAAATACTTTACAGGAACAGAATATTTGCTACCATCAAGCATTTCGCCTTCTAACTTTGTATCTGTTTTTTTATAGCCTATAGTGTGAAAGCCAGGAGATGTTGCTGTTCCTTTATTATTTCGTCCAGAGATGATTCGCGTTAAAACAGCTTCGCTACCACCACGATAAACATGCATGGTTTGATCGAGTAAATTAATCCAAACAAAATCGCTAGTAATTATGAAATCTTGCTTAGGATCACCATCAATTGGCAAATTAATCGTCTGCACAGAATCATTTTTTGTTAACTCTTTTTGCAAAAGCTTCGTCGCATCTTTGATCTTAATATCCCAACCCCAGGCATGATTATTTAAAAATTGATATGTCACGCCATCATTAGGATTTGTCCACAAAACATCTTTATCAAAAGTTGAAACTTCCGAATTTAGTTTATTAGTTAAATAAGTTGTAATTTTTTCTGAATCTAGCTTTCCTTCAGAATTTAAAAACGATGCCAAAATATCTTTGGTAAGCTCAACTTTCTGGTCGTTGACATCTAAAATAACTTTCTTTTGCACCAATTTATTTGCTGCTTGCAAACGTTTTTTTAAAGTCGGATCTTTAGCTGTTATTTTAACAGGAATAAAAAATTGCGAAAGCTTTAATGTTTTCACTTTTCCAGCAAATGCTTGTTGCACTAAAGTGTTTTCTAATTTTTTATGATCCACATTAGTACTTTTTCCCTCTGGAATAATCTCCCAAATGTTCCCATTAAAGCTTAACTTGGCATTTTCACCTGGTTGTTCTTTAAAATCTAGCTTAGCTAAAGCTGCTTTTATTTCTCTATTAAATTTTGGATTTTTGCTTAGTTCAACCCTCTTTTCAGGTAACTGTTTTCTTAAAAGATTCTTCGTTAGCTTATATTTAACAGGAACTATTATTGTATATGTCTCATCTGCTCCCGTAAGGCTAACCTTAAAGGGGTGATTTGTTTTTTGTAAAATATCATAAGCTTCATCTACTGTTTTAAGAGAGATTGATTTACCAAGCACACTTGCCCCGCATGCAAAATGCGACTTACGATAAATTTGATAACCCCCAATGGCTAAAAAAATAAGTACTGTTAAAGCTAGAAAGAATCCAACTTTACTTTTTAATAATCTCAAACTATTTGATCCTCCCTGATAGGTAATTCATTTACTTTTAATTCTAACATATCACTGCCTGTTCGAATTGATTTGATAGACAGTAAAGCTGTTTGAAGGTAAAATAAAATAGTGCAAAAATTGGTTGATTACATAGGAAGCTTAGGAGGAATGAGAGAGATGGCAGTTACTGCAGCTCAAGTAAAAGAATTACGTGAACGTACAGGCGTTGGAATGATGGAAGCCAAAAAAGCATTGGTAGAAGTTGATGGGGATATGGATAAAGCGATTGATCTTCTTCGTGAAAAAGGAATGGCCAAAGCAGCCAAAAAAGCTGACCGTATTACCGCTGAAGGCTTAACTGGTATTTATACGAATGGCAATATTGCTGCTTTAGTGGAAATTAATTCCGAAACGGATTTTGTTGCGAAAAACGAACAGTTCAAAGCGATTGTTGCTGATATTGCCAAAATTGTCGCTGAAAATGTTCCGAAAGATTTAGCGCAAGCTATGGCGTTGACGAATGATCAAGGCGTAACACTTGAAGCAAAGTTAGTTGAAGGAACGCAGATTATCGGAGAAAAATTAAGCTTCCGTCGTTTTGAAATTATTGAAAAAACTGATTCAGAAAGCTTCGGTGTGTATTCTCATATGGGTGGACGTATCGGGGTAGTTACGGTTGTGGAAGGTGGCGATGAAAAATTAGCTAAAGACCTTGCGATGCATATTGCAGCTATGAAACCACAAGTGTTAGCATACAAAGATCTTGATCCAAAGTTCATCGAGCAAGAAGTGGTCGCACTGATTGCACGTCTTAAGATTGAAAATGAGGATCGCAAGCGTACCGGCAAACCTTTATTGCGCATTCCAAAATATGGAAGTCAGTTGCAATTAACTGATAAAGTATTGGCGAAGACGAAGGCTAAGTTAGAAGCTGATTTGGCTGAACAAGGTAAGCCTGAAAAAATTTGGGATAAAATTATTCCTGGTCAAATGGATAAGTTTATTAAAGATAATACGGAGATTGATCAGCAATATACGTTATTGGCCCAAAGTTATGTGCTGGATGATCGTAAAACGGTGGCGAAATTTTTTAAGAGTAAAGGTGCTTCAATTAAGTCATTTGTCCGTTTTGAAGTGGGTGAGGGAATTGAGAAAAAAGAAGATAACTTTGCTGAAGAAGTCATGGCTCAAGCTAAATTAAATAAATAAAAATGATTGCGAATGATATTAGACCTCTTGCGAAACTAGATCCATGAAAATTGCGTTTCTTTTTCCCTGATATTTCGTCAAAAAGCCTCGCAATAGCACCACTATTTCTACGTTTTTTTCCTTA
>JAIRLR010000022.1 GCA_031259195.1 Streptococcaceae bacterium
GTAACAGATAAGAGAAAACGAAGTTTTCTTTCACCGGAAACGTAGGGAAGCTGCGCGTTGGTGCTAAATCGAGGCTTTCGTTTCTTGCGATTTGTAATCAAGCAAAGCTTGAACAAATCATAAAGAACTTAGGCATATCTTTTGACGAAGAAAGGCAAGCATTACCAGAAAAGTCACACCAAGTAGGTACATCCTGTCTAAACTCTGTCAAGCTAACGCTTGCCAATCGTTAAGGTAAGTTCGCAATTACGCAGACAAGTTAACAGGTTCTAAAGGAATATATTTTGAAACATAAGTTTTAAAAACTTCAGCATTTAACCCTCTTTAAAAACTTATTGAGAACCACCCCATCAAGCAAAACTCCTGATATTAATGTGATAATTTTTAAGTTAATAGACTACCCCCATGCCAATTTTCCATCAACAAAAGTAAGCAGGGTATCTCCTTTAACTTTCCATCCCAAAAATGGTGTATTGTATCCTTTTGACTCAAAGTTTTTTGCATCAATCACATATTCCTGATCTAAGTTTATCACGGTGATATCTGCTGATTTTCCAATCTGTAAACATCCGCCGCTCATTTTAAAAACTTTCGCTGGATGTGTGGACATTAGATGAATTAACTTTTCTAAAGCTAAAATCCCCTTTTCTACAAAGTGAGTGTACATTAACGAAAAGGTCTGCTCTAAACCAACAATCCCGAAAGCGCCATTGATAAAATTTGTTTCTTTTTCAGCTTGAGCGTGAGGCGCGTGATCAGTTGCAATCATATCAATCGTGCCATCAAGCAAGCCTTCGATCAAAGCTTCTTGATCGGCTTTCCTGGGTAGTGGCGGATTCACTTTCCAGATGGCGTTATCTGCCAATATGTCTTCATCTGTTAATAACAAATGATGTGGGGTTACTTCACAAGTTACATAAGTGTCCGCTTTCTTGGCTTCACGAATCAGCTGCACCGTCTCTTTAGTAGAGATATGACAAACATGATAGTGACAACCGGCACTTTGAGCTAATGCTAAATCTCGAGCTACTTGCGAGCTTTCCACTATAGAGAAAATTCCTGGGATTCCAAGCTCCCTAGCACGCTTGCCAGCATGCATCACTCCGCCATTTAGCAAACTATTATCTTCAGCATGTGCGACAATCGTCTTCTCGATCTTAGCAGCTTCAACCATAGCGCGATACATTGTATCAGCTGTTTGTACCCCTAAGCCATCGTTAGAAAAGTTCCAAGCTCCTGCTTTTTTAAGATCAGCCAGATCAGCCAGATCAGTATCTGATTCACGATTTTTGGTGATTGGCGCATACTGATGAACTTTGACAACCGCCTCTTGTTTGATCTTTGCTAACATTCTTTGCATTTTTTCAGGAGTATCTGGTGCGGGATTGACATTTGGCATGGCACACACTTGCGTAAAACCACCATGTGCAGCAGCCAAACTACCTGTTCGAATCGTTTCTTTATACTCAAAGCCTGGCTCACGAAAATGTACATGAACATCGATCAAACCCGGAATTACAAGAGCATTTTTTACATCGTATACTTTGTCAAAAGAAAGAGATTGCTTCTCAAAATCTTGCCCAATTGCATGAATCACATTATCTTCAAGCCAAATTTCACCAGCAAGCAAATCATTGTCTTTAGCAATCATTTGAGCATTTTTGATTAATATTCTCACGAAATCAATCACCCTTCTGCATAAAAAACACCTGCATGCAAAATAAACAGGTCTTTACTGCTCTACTGGCAGTTCCACTTTGTCATTAAAATTGATTTCAATATCATTGAAATCGTTGTCTAATACATCTTCATTTGTGAAATTATCTATTTCAGGCTCTAAGTTGTTTTCAAACTCTAAAAGCTCATCATGAACATTGCTACTTTTTAAAATATCTTTTAATAGTTCATTGCTAGAAGGTAAAGCCGTCGTTATTGGCATTAATAATTCATCCCACTCTTTGGCTTTAACCGTTTGCAGCTGAGACTCAAGCATCAATGTCAAGCGCTGATGAAAGGAGCGTGTTTCTTTTTTCAACTCATCCGTATCGACTCTTAACTTACTAGCATCTTCTGTTGCTTGAGAAAGAAATTCCTCTGCTTTTTGTGTTGCTTCTTCCACTATTTGCTTGGCTTTCGCCTGCGCATTTGTCACTTGGTCAAGCGCTTCTTGCTCTGCTGATTTAACAATCACATCTGCTTTGTCATTTGCTGTTGCTTTTACCTTATCTGCCGTATCTTGAGCAACAATAATTGATTGATTTAACGCATCTTTTAGTTCATTGAAATACTCCAACTTTTCTTTCGAGTGTTTTAGGCTTTTTTCTAATTCGCGATTTTTTTGATTTAACAATTCATAATCATGCATAACTTGGTCTAAAAAATCATCAACTTCATCTTGGTTATAGCCACGCATTTTCGTGCCAAAACTTTTATTTTGAATATCTAGTGGTGATAATGTCATTCCTTACACCCCTTGTGTATTTGCTTTAATACCAACTGTTTTGAATGGATCACTGAATACATTATACACATTTGCCTTTGAATTATCTTAATTAAAAAATATCTATAAAAATATTGTCAAATTTAACATGTTCTAATGAAATGAATCCCGCTATTACAAATTGTTTTAAGCTTTGCTTGGATGTAAGCTGAAGGGCAGGATCATTCATCATTATAAAATAGCAGACGGGTTCTTAGAGTTTGTTAACGATCTTTCGCTCTAAACAAAAAGTCGGCTCTTCAAGCCAACCTTCGCTCATCAAACTTTACTCTACCTGCTTTAATGCCCCGTCGTAATACCCTCTTAACTTATCAACTAATTCAAAACATTCGTTAGCAGCAAAAATTCCTATAG
>JAIRLR010000138.1 GCA_031259195.1 Streptococcaceae bacterium
TTGTGAAAATTTTAAATGACTGTAAATTACGCGCCATAATAATTTGCGAAGTTCTAATAAGTTCGACAATTCCGATGACTGAAATAATTGTTGTATCTTTCAAAGTAATTACAAACTGATTTACTAAAGAAGGTAGCATTAAACGAATGGCTTGCGGCAAAATAACTTTTTTCATTGTCTTGCCATAACCCAAACCAAGAGAACGTGACGCTTCCATTTGTCCAATAGGAACTGCTTCAGTCCCCCCGCGAACAACTTCTGCAATATATGCCGAAGCATTTAATGTTAAAGCAATAATTCCCGAAAGCATTACTGGTAATGCTTGGATGCTTAGTAAATTTGGTATTCCGTAGAAAATAAAGAAAATTAAAACCATCAATGGAATTCCTCGAATAACATCCACATAAATCATTGCCAGTATTCGCAAAACTTTAACTGGTGCTACAGAGAACAGACCAAAAATGATACCGATAACTATTGCAAGTAAAAACGAAATCAAAGCTAAAATAAGCGTCTTACCTAAACCTTCTAGTAAAGCTTGCCAATTGTTTTTCAACATGCCTGCAAAAGTTGTTTCATCTACAGTGTCGGCTTTTTTCTCTGATTTAGTGTATTTATCAATAATTTTTTGATATTTACCAGTTTTCTTAAGATAAGCAAGACCTTCATTAAACATTTGAACTAGTTCTTCGTTTTGCCCTCTTTTGACAGCAAAACCATATTTTCCTATCGCTTCACTATGAGAAATCAACTCTAACTTTTTTCCTTGTTTAATTGCATAAGCAACTACTGGCTCATCATCCATAATGGCTACAGCATCATTGATATTTAATGAATCATACATACCATCAGCAGCATCAAATAACTTTAGCTTATAGCCATATTTATCTTTATTTGCTTCTAAGAAGTAAGCTGAAGCTGTTCCGATCTTTGCTCCGACAACTTTTCCTTTTAAATTTTTATAAGTTTTAAGATGATTGGAATTTCCTTTTTTTACTGTTAAACGAATTTTCGGGTCGTAATAAGGTTTTGAAAATAAAAAAGATTTTTCACGCTCAGGCGTCATACTCATCCCTGCAATAATGCCATCTGCTTGTAAAGCTTGCACTTGGTCAACTGCTGCTTGAAATCCAACAAATTTCTTTTTGATCTTAAAGCCAGATAAAGCGGCAATTTCATCTATTAAATCAACGTCAATTCCAACATACTGACCATTACTCTCTTGATACTCAAAAGGTGCGTATGTTAAATCTAAAGCAATCACATACTCATTTTTTTTAGGTTTCACTGTTGACGGAAATTTTTTTGGCGTTGCAGCAAGAGCCTCCCTACTCACCAATATCATGCTAACTATTCCTAAAAACACTGTTATCCATTTTAGATATCTTTTACTAATACTCATTGACCCTCCTTGCAAAGTTCCCCATAGATTGTAAAATAATTATTAATTGTTATATTAAAGATTAATATTCATTAGATCTGTTCTAAGACACTCGTTAAGGCAGTTCGCACCAAGTAGGTACATCCGCACCTTTACTCTGTCCAAGCTAACGCTTGTCAATCGTTAAGGCAGTTCGCAATTTTTATGGACCTAGTTTTAGTTTTAGACAGATCTATTGTACAAAACAATCGCATAAGGATCAATACAGTTATGTTAGATTTTATGACATAGATTTTAAGGACGTACCATAACAAAACTTAGTTTTTAAAAACAATAAATTTACTAATAATGTAATTTGTCACAATAGCGATAATTTGCCCCAGCATAGCAAAAATAAAATTTTCCAAAAGTAAAGAAGTACCAATGATGTTTTTTGTTAATGTATTGCTAAATAAAAAGTTAGCATAGTCAATCTTATTAAGATGAAGTAAATGGATAAAAAAATCATGATATTTATCTATCGCCAAAAATGCTAAAGCTAAGCAAATAGCTAAAACAAATAAGCGACCAACTAAAAAATGAATAAACTGTAAAAAAACGCTTTTGTTCTTATCTTGATTTTTAAAGACCCAAAGTTTATTAGCTATAAAAGCAAAAATAATGGCTACAACTTGTGCTACAGTTTCTGAAAAAACAGCATTTTCATTAATGGAAAATATAGATAGACGAATAATAAAATAAAAAATAGTAGCTAAAACACCAAAAATAAGGTACATGATTAGTTCATGAGCTTTTTCCTTATGAGAAGGAAGCGCGTGTTCAGGCATGCGTGACTCCTTTGATACAAAATAAGGCAGACTTTTTTTAGCCGGCCTCTTTATTTTACTAGTTTTTTAATTTAATTTTTCAACTAATGACTTTGCAAAATTTTCTAATTTAGCAATATCTTCACCCTCAGCAGCTAAGTCTATTTTTACGCTTTCTGCACCTTTGATTGCACCAATAGTGGCAAAAGCTTCATCAAAGTCATCAACTGATTTGCAAAATTGATCGTAAAAAGTATCACCTGATCCACATACACCATAAATTTTTCCATTCAAATCTAATTTTTGTAAATCTTCATAGAAGTCCACAATTTCATCAGGTAACTCACCATCACCGTAAGTATAAGTAGCAACAACGGCCAGATCAGCATCTAAAAAATCCTCTGCTTTTACTGTTGTACACTCATTTAGTTCAACATCCATTGATAATTTTTTTAAGTTTTCTGCAACAATCTCAGCAATTTCTTCTGTATTGCCAGTCATACTTGCATAAACAATTTTTGCTGTTGCCATTTTACGGCCTCCTTGGAACAAACTTTTAAACTCTAAAAACCATGTAGAATTATAGCATAATGTTTTTGCAAGTTGTATTTGCTCAAGTTAGTGATAATTTAATAGTAAGTTACTATCTTCGAACTACAGAAAGGCGATTTGTTGCTAATAATATATAAAATAACCCCCCCCCTACTGATATTGAGCAAGATTTCAACAAGCCAAGACAATCATAGGAGGATATCAAAAATATTATTTTCTCACAAATGGATCACTAGAAATACCTTTTTCAAGAATTTGCTCAGCATACTCTTGCGCTCCAAATAGTGAATGATCACGATAATTTCCACATTCTTTTGCTGAAACAGCAGTGACATCTGCTTCTTTAGCTGTCACTACATATTTTAGTACCTTAACTAGCCCATCTCGTATAGTCTCTGTATCGTACTCTCCCCACAGAATCAAATAAAACCCCGTACGGCAACCCATTGGTGAAATGTCGATAATTCCTTCTAACTCACCCCTTAATTTCACAGCGATCAAATGCTCTAGAGTATGAAGAGCACCTGTAGGAATCTCTTCTAAATTAGGCTGCACAAGTCGCAGATCATACTTTGTAATTTTAACATTTTCTTGTTTCTCTTTGCCAGCCACACGAACATAAGGAGCTATCACTTTGGTATGATCTAGCAAAAAACTTTCAACTTGAGCCATATTCTCATCCTTTCCTATTTCAGTTTTGCAATACTTTCTTTTAACGCATCCACCTTATCTAATCTCTCCCATGGTAAATCAACATCTGTCCTACCAAAATGACCATAAGCTGCAGTCTGTCGATAAATTGGGCGACGCAGATCAAGCATTTGAATAATTCCTTCAGGACGTAAATCAAAATTTTCACGTACAGCTTTGATAAGTTGATCTTCTGGCAATTCACTCGTTCCAAAAGTATTAATCGCAATTGAAACTGGATGAGCCACTCCAATCGCATAAGCTAATTGAACTTCCACCTTCTTTGCAAGACCACTTGCAGCCAAATTCTTAGCAATATAGCGCGCAGCGTAAGATGCTGAGCGGTCAACTTTCGTTGGATCTTTTCCTGAGAAAGCCCCGCCACCATGACGAGCATACCCACCATAAGTATCAACAATAATTTTACGACCTGTCAGACCAGAATCTCCTTGCGGTCCGCCAATAACAAAACGGCCTGTTGGATTAATAAAATATTTTGTTTCATCATCCAATAACTCGGCTGGGACTACGACAGCGATCACTTTCTCATGAAGATCTTTTTTAATCTGCTCTAATGAAGCATCAGAATCGTGTTGGGTAGAGATAACGATTGTATCAACTCTTACAGGTTGGCTTGCTTCATCGTACTCAACGCTAACTTGGGACTTAGCATCTGGGCGCAAATAAGAAAGTTCGCCCGACTTACGAAGTTGTGTTAAACGTCGTACCAAACGATGACTTAAAGCAATTGGTAAAGGCATAAATTCTGGTGTTTCATCCACAGCAAAACCAAACATCAAACCTTGATCGCCTGCACCAATTTTATCTAATGGATCTTTAGTTGCATCCTCCCGCACTTCAAGCGCTTCATCTACTCCTTGGGCAATATCAGGTGATTGCTCAACAAGAGATGGATGAACGCCTACGGTTTCAGCATCAAAACCAAACTTTGCTCGCGTATAACCAATATCGGTAATCGTTTCACGAACAACTTTATTGATGTCAACATAAGCTGAAGTGGTGACTTCGCCAAAAACATGAACACTTCCTGTATAGACAGCAGTTTCTGCAGCCACCCTGGCGTTTGGATCTTTTGCTAAAATCGCATCTAGGATTGCATCACTAATCTGATCAGCAATTTTATCCGGATGCCCTTCAGAAACGGATTCTGAGGTAAAAAGTCTTTTTTCTTTGGACATTTTATTCCCCCTTGATCATTTATATTTTTTTAAATCGTTCAGCATTCATTCTATCAAAAGTGATATCTGTATTTCAAAAAAATTATAACCCAAGTTTAACAATTCCGCTCCTCGCAATCATGCTCAATCTCAACGATAATCGGCAATTTAACCAGTACAAATGTTAATTCTAATTTTTCAAGCAGCTCCAAACGACGTTGATATGTTCTACACAATGATTCTTTTAACCGCCATTTGCTGAGTAAATACTTGCCCAGCGGGATCTAATAATTACTGAATCTTATCCATTTTAAAGAAAAGTAAGTTTAAAATTACAATCAAATATTTTATGGTGTTAACCTTTTTCTATCTCTTGGAATTAAAGTTGCTTCTCTAACATTTTCAATATTTAATAATCTGGTCGTTAATCTTTC
>JAIRLR010000142.1 GCA_031259195.1 Streptococcaceae bacterium
AAAAGATGTTTAAAGCTGCTTTAAACCCAAGCAGACTTTTAGAGATTATCTTTAAAAAGTAATCAATGATTTGGGCCGGGAAGTAGCACGGTAATTGAGGTTTTTACTTTTGGAACAAAATTTCGTTGTGTATAGAGAAAAGTAAGTACCAAGTATAAGGTACGCGAAACAAGTGGAAAGTAAATGCTGTCGCCCTGGAGGTACAAGGGAGTTAATCATTCCTACTCATAACATAAAAGGTTATGGATATTTATTCACAAGTCTTGATGGAGAGAAGCAAGTATTTTGGAGTCTAAATTATTGTACTGATTTAGGAATTTCAAAATATGTCTTTACTCCTTGGGAAAAGGTACAAAAAAGACAAATATTTGGAACTAGAACTACAGGTGATAGCGGTGCTTTTGGTTTCGGTAAAATAAAATTCGGTGTAAATCGAAATCGAGTAGATCATGGATAACTTTAATTTATTTTCCCCATCCCCACCGTCGTGTATGGATCCCGGATCTGTACACGGCGGTTTAGTTGTGTGCCTTGTATTAACGAGAGCTTGGCGGTGTAAGTTTGCTACAAAACAAAACCACGTGGAACTTATATTCCTTTAAATTGAAAATACGGTTTTTTTAAAGAGACTTGGAAGGATATTTCCTTGAGCATGAGAAGCCGTATTAACGACAATTTTCAGCTTTTTACAAAACCCGCATTTTCAATTTAGAGGAGTATATTAAAAAAAGAGAAGTTGACAGGTTTTTAGAAAATAAAAAGAAAAGAGTGAGAAAGATGATAAGAAAACCGATTATTGCAGGAAATTGGAAGATGAATTTAACATTGAATGAAGCGCAAGCTTTTGTTGATGAGGTTAAAAGAAAAATTCCTGCAAACAATCAAGTGGACACGGTGATTGCCTCACCTGCCCTGTTTTTAGCAACATTGGCAAAAGAGCGTAAAGGAAGTGATTTGAAGCTTTCTGCGCAAAATTCTTATTGGAAAAATGCAGGTGCGTTCACAGGGGAGAATTCTCCGGCAGCGATCGCAGATTTAGGGGTGGAATATGTTATTATCGGACATTCGGAGCGTCGTGAGTATTTCCATGAAACGAACGAAGAAATTAATCAAAAAGCTAAAGCAATTATTGCCAATGGTTTAATTCCGATTATTTGTTGCGGTGAGTCTTTAGAAACTTTTGAAACTGGAAAAACAGCTGAGTGGGTAGGAGGTCAGATCACTACTGCATTGAAGGACTTAACAGCTAAGCAGGTGGAAAACCTTGTGATTGCTTATGAACCGATTTGGGCAATTGGCACTGGTAAGTCTGCAACTGCAGAAATTGCGGATAACACTTGTAAAGTGGTTCGGACAACGGCTGAAAAGTTATATAGCAAAGAAGTAGCTGAAAAGGTTCGTATTCAATATGGCGGTTCGGTAAAACCGGAGAATATTGCCGAATATATGGCAAAAGAAAATGTAGATGGGGCGTTAGTGGGCGGTGCATCGCTGAAACCAGCCTCTTTCTTAGCTTTACTTGATTTTATAAAACAATAATTTATGACGGGGATGGTTCTTAACAGGCTCTAAGGCATTTTTTCTAAGCAACGACAAAAGATAATTCAGTAAATTTAAAATTTAGCCAATACTAAATTTTCAAATAGTGGTTTTGGTCTCCACACTTTTACTTTAATGCCATCAATTACATATTTTTATGTAAACAAATTGTAAAGTGCATTAATTTATGATATTTTTTAAAAATCCATAAAAGTTTTAACTTTTGAAAGGAATAAGCGTATGTGCGGATTTGTATTTTCAAGTAATATCGATTTAAAGGAAACATTTACAGATAATTTTGAAAAAATAGCTCATCGTGGCCCAGATGATGCTGAGATTATTACAACCGATCACTCTCTTTGGGGATTTCATCGACTTGCAATTATGGATTTAACAACTGCTGGCAATCAGCCATTTATCCATAACGACAAAGAACTTATGTGTAATGGCGAAATTTATAATTCCGAAAATTTAAGAAAATTTTTAGAACCTAACTATGCTTTTCATTCTACTAGTGACTGCGAAGTGTTACTGCCATTATTTGAACGAGTAGGCATTGAGTCAATGGTGCGAATACTTGATGCGGAGTTTGCTTTTGTTGTTTCTGATAATACTACAGGCAAAATTTGGGCTGCACGTGATCCTTTTGGCATTCGTCCGTTATTTTACGGCTATGATAAAAAAGATAGTAGAATTGCTTTTGCCAGTGAAGCAAAAGGTTTAATTGCTTGGTGCGAAAAAATTGCGCCCTTCCCTCCCGGTCATTACTATGCGGATGGGGAGTTTCATCTTTTCAATGATGTTGGCGATGCAAAGTTAATGACCGAACAGCCTCTTGATACTCTTTGTGAAGGAATACGTTGGCGTTTGGAGCGAGCTGTTATTAAACGACTACACTCTGATGCACCTATGGGCTTTTTACTAAGCGGCGGTTTGGACTCTTCTTTAGTGTGTGCCATTGCTCAAAAACATCTTGATAAGCCAATTGAAACCTTTGCGATCGGGATGGAAAATGATCCGATTGATTTGAAATATGCTAAAAAGGTTGCCGATTTTCTAGGCACTCATTATCATGAAGTGACCATGAGCAAAAAAGATGTGCTCAAAGCAGTGGAAAATGTTATCTATCATCTAGAAACATGGGATATTACAACTATTCGCGCCAGTATTGGGATGTATTTAGTTGCCAAATATATTCATGAAAAAACTGATATCAAAACACTTTTAACTGGTGAAGTGTCTGACGAGATGTTTGGTTATAAATATACTGATTTTGCGCTTAACGCTGCTGCTTTTCAAAAGGAAGCTCAAAAACGTGTGCGCGAACTTTATATGTATGATGTCTTGCGAGCTGATCGCACTCTTGCGGCCAACTCTTTAGAGGCGCGCGTGCCTTTTGCTGATTTAGACTTTGCAAATTATGTGATGAGCATTAATCCTGCCAGAAAAATGAACACTTACAGCAAAGGAAAGTATCTACTGCGACATGCTTTTGATACAGAAAACTATCTTCCACATGATATTCTCTTCCGCGAAAAAGCGGCTTTCAGTGATGCAGTGGGACACTCGATGGTCGACTACTTAAAAGAGTATGCAGAAAAACTATATTCAGACTCAGATCTATTGCAAGCAAGGGAAAAATACCCTACACATACACCTTTTACTAAAGAATCTTTATGGTATCGCGATCTTTTTGAAAAATTTTATGCAAGCAATGATAGTTGGATAACTGACTTTTGGATGCCAAATAAAGGATGGGTTGGCGTAGATGTTAATGATCCAAGTGCTCGTGTTTTAAAAAATTATGGAGATAGCGGAAAATAGAGATCAAAAATCTCACAAGCTCGATTTTTGACTTAAATTTTATTTGGATTGATAATGTAGTAAAAGACCAACTGTTTTAAATATTGGGGGGAGATTATTTTGTTTGAAATTAATTTATTTATAAATCCGTTAAGTAAGTTTTGCTTTGAAATGGAAAAAAAGCTTATGAAGCTAGCAGAAAAAAGAAAACAGATTTTTCGTATTCGTTTTATTCCAATCATCAGTCTAAAAAAGATAGAGCATATTATTTATACTTGTTTCAAGTATATGACTTCACCAGAAGAGAGACAGAGAATCTTTAAAAATATTTACTCTGCTATCTTAGATGTAAAAACAGCTTCACTTCAAGGACAGAAGAAAGGGCAAAATTTCTTAATAAACTTTCAACAAAAAATCATCCAAGAAAAACAAAGAGACTACTCAACAAATCTAGCAAAGGAATTAGCAACCTCCTCTCAAGTGGATATCGAAATGTTTTTAGAAGATCGTCAGTCCCTTTCCGTAAAAAATGCTTTTTATCGCGATCAGCAAAAAGTTAAAGATCTGCATCTTAAATCTTTACCTGCAGCCCTGATTTTTGACTTTAACAGCAATGAAGATGGGGTAATTATTGAAAATTATCTTCCGGAAGTTTTAAATCTCTTATCTCAAAAAAACATCGCCTCAATGGAGCAATTATTTGATGCATTAATTTATAAATATGACATCGTTTTGGAAAATAAACCAGACTTTAAACACAGATTTACAGATTTAACCTGTTAACTTGTCTGTCTATTGATGAACCCTGTTTACCAATAAAAGCAAAAAAGTAAGTGATTTATATGAATTTAGCAAAAACATATAAACTAGCAAATGGCATTGAAATCCCTGTGATTGGTTTTGGAACCTGGCAAGCTCCTGATGGAGATATTGCGGAAAATGTTGTTGAAATCGCTTTAAGAAACGGTTACCGACATATCGACACTGCTACTGTCTATGGAAATGAAAAGTCAGCAGGTCGTGGAATTAAAAAATCAGAGGTTCCACGAGAAGAAATTTTTTTAACAACAAAGCTTTGGAATGATGTGTTAACGTACGAAGATGCAAAACATGCGATTCAGACATCTTTGAAAAAATTAGCTGTTGATTATTTGGATCTATATCTGATTCACTGGCCCAACCCAAAAGAAATCAGGCCAAATTGGGAAGTCCGCAACGCTGAAGTTTGGAAGGCAATGGAAGAAGCTCAAAAGGCTGGACTTATTCGCGCCATTGGTATTTCTAATTTTCATCCGCATCATATCGAAGTTTTGCTAAAAACGGCAAAAATCCATCCTCAAGTTAACCAAATTTTTGTGAATCCTAGTGATCAACAGCTAGAAATTGTTCGCTACAATAAAAAGCATAATATTTTAACTGAAGCTTACTCACCGCTTGGCACGGGGAATATTTTTAAAATAGAAGAGCTAAAAACGCTAGCAGAAAAATATCAAAAATCTATTGCTCAAATAGTTCTTCGCTGGAGCTTACAAAAAGGCTATCTGCCGCTACCAAAATCCGTTCATAAAGAAAGAATTATTGAAAACATTCAACTTTTTGATTTTGCTCTAACAGATAAGGACGTTGCTTTTATTGATGGATTACATGGTGTAGCAGGCTTAGCTAGAAATCCTGATAGAATATAACGTTATTATTCTTCATGTTGAAAACAAAGCATGAAAGTTGGCTTTGACCAGTAGCTATGTGATAGAATATTACTCAGTTAGTGGTAAAAACAGGGGGCATGAAAAATGTATGATGAAACAAATAAAGAGATTCAATGTTCATTTTGTGGCAAGTCACAAAATAAAGTTAGAAAAGTAATCGCAGGGCCTTCCGTTTACATATGTAATGAGTGTGTGGATCTATGTAAGCAGATTATGGATGAGGATCTATATGAGCAAGTTATTAAAGAGTTTTCTGAAATGCCAAAACCAGCAGAGCTGTTAGCGATTTTAAATGAATACGTAATTGGTCAAAACCAGGCAAAGAAAGCGTTGTCTGTAGCTATTTATAATCACTATAAGCGAATTAATCAGTTAAAAGATGATTCAGATATTGAATTGCAAAAATCAAATATTTGTTTAATCGGTCCAACTGGTTCTGGGAAGACATTTCTAGCTCAGACATTAGCGCGTAGTTTAAATGTAGCGTTTACAATTGCAGATGCAACTAGCTTAACAGAAGCGGGATATGTTGGAGAAGATGTAGAAAATATTTTGCTAAAACTAATTCAAGCTGCTGATTATAATGTAAAGCGAGCGGAGCGTGGAATTATTTATATTGATGAAATTGATAAGATCTCACGTAAATCAGAAAATGTGTCAATCACTCGCGACGTTTCTGGTGAAGGCGTGCAGCAAGCTTTGTTGAAAATTTTAGAGGGAACTGTTGCTAATGTTCCG
>JAIRLR010000058.1 GCA_031259195.1 Streptococcaceae bacterium
GAAAAATGTCAAAATCATGAAATTTCGAAAAAAAGGATTTTTGTTGAAAATGTGATGGGTGCAGTCAAATATTTTAAGATATTGGCAAGAAGGTACAGAAATAGACGAAAACGATTTGGTTTGAGATTTAATTTAATGGCTGGGATTTATCATTTTGAATTTAAAGTTTAATTTCGCAGGAGGTCTATTATTGAAAAAAGTGTTCCTAAAGTTATGTTAGGCGCCGGAAAAAATAATCTTAAGGTAATAAATGATGTCGAACATGTTACTTGGGTGTCTCTTTTATACAAGGCTATGGTTGCTATTGCTCATGAAGCAGATTTTAATTTTCTAGACCTTGGGAAAAGAAAAGATAAATATAGAAGTGGAGTAGGATATATTAAAGCTTATGGTGGTCATTCAAAAGATGTACTTCAACTATTAACTGGGAAAAAGTATTGTGAATGGGATAATAAAAGCAGTCTTAGTGCTTTTAAGCATTTAAACCCTGATGGAGAAGAAAGAGATTATGCTTTATCTGATAGTAAAGCAATTGATGTTCAATGTGGTTTTATTGAAAAATCACTTAAAAGTGAAGTTCCAGTAACAGCTACAGTGTTACGTAAAAATTTTGAGTTTAATGGAATGAAATTCTCTGCTCCTCATGCTTATTCGATAACAAAGGTTAAACATGAAAAGGATGGCAAACGATACATAGGTATTACAAATCCGCATATGGAAAGACCAAAAGGATATAAAGAGCATGGTGACGAATCAAATCCTGGCTTTACTTGGCTTGAAACAGGAATAGAAAATGATGAATTTCATGAAATTTTTGATCATATTGGTTTTTCAGAAGAGGTGATCGAAAAACAATTTGGCGGAAATTGCCGAATAAACCTTTGGGGTTATGGTATAATTTAATACGATATCATTATATAGATTCTCTTTTCCGAAAATGAAAAATTGGTGTTGATGATAGATATCATTGGCACCAATTTTAGTGCGCCCTGCATGATTGAGAACTAGGAGGTGAAAGTTCGTTACAGGACAAGGCACGTGGGCTGTTAGCGAAAGGTAAGGCGATTACCGCGAGGGTATTGGCTTAAGGAAGCCGGTTTAAAGATTCCAATGATGGCGAATTTTCATCAATAAGAGATAAAATTATTTTGGAAAAAGCTAAGAAAGCTAATGTAACATTAGAGAAAAGATTAAATTCATTAGGAGATTTTGCTGATACTTCTGAACAAGCAGAGGACTTTATAAAAGAGATGTCTAAAATGGTTAATGATAATAATTTTCAAGACTCAGAAGAAGCAATTAAGTATTTAGCAGATGCCAAAAATTGTCTTGCTCCATTTAATCAAGATAGGAGAGATCAGTTATTTGATGCTGCTAAAAATGAAATTAAAGAAGCTAAAGATAAAGTTAAAGAATTACAAGATCTTGGGGCCCCATTAGCTGATTTTAATAGTGAGCTCAATAATACAAGAGCTTACAAGGCATTAGAAAAATATTCAGATGATTTAATAGCTGCTGCTGATAAAATATCAAAATTAAGACTAGAGCTTGAAAAATTAATAGAAGAATTAAAAAAACCTATTCAAGCAGTGACAGTTGTTCAACCAGGAGTTGGTATTTCAAAGGAGGATTTTGTGGCAAAAATAGCTAATATAAGAAAAGCCGTACATTCTGACGACTCAAGTTCTGATGGAGAAGAATATGAAGAAGAATATAGCGATAACGAGTGGTAAAAAACATCTTAAAAAATAGTCGTAAAAGCTTATAAGGAAGAAAATCCTTGTAAGCTTTTTTCATTTTGATTGAAAACAGAGTTTAAATTTGCTTTTTAAATTAACAGATTGTTATACTCGCTTTGTAATGAAATTGATTATAATTTAAGGAGTGAATGTTTATGGTTACAAATAGTCTTACGAAGTTATTAACAAGCAATCCTAGTGTTGGAGAGGAGATTTCAAAATTAACAACAAAAGAAGATATTTTGGCAGTACTTAAAAAGCATATTTCTGGTTACACTGAAGAACAGATGTTAAAGGATTTCTCTGAAGTTAAAGCATCTGCAGAAATTTCTGAAGAGGGTGTTTTAGATGCTGAAGCATTAGAAAATGTGGCTGGAGGAGTTTCTCCTGATCAAGTCATGGGTTGGGTTGGTGCTACTATAGGAGTTTTGACTCAAACAGTACAAGTTGCTACACAATTAAAAAATATGTGGACTTAATAAAAAAGCAAAAACTTTAAATACTTTCATGGATTTTAGCCATTTGCTTAAAATTTGTGAAAGTATTTTTATTAAGAGCATGTCCAAGATCTCTAATGAAATGAATTGCGCTTACCAAATTGTAATCAAGCAAAGCTTGAACAAATCGTAAAGGACTTAGGCAGGTCTTTTGACAAAGAAAGGCAAAAAATTACCAGAAAAATCGTAATTATGGAGACAAGTTAACAGGTTCTAAGACTTCAAAAGGATTGTTAATATGCATACATGTTTATTAGTAGGTAGTAATAGTAATTTAGCAAAATCATTCAGCGATAAGTATAATGATGACTATGAATTTTTAGCTATCGATCAATTTTCATCAACTAATAAAAATTTAAGTAATTTTTTTCAGTTTGATATCTCTAATTTAAATGATATAGATAAATTTTTAGAAAAAGTTTTTAATATTAGTATTGACTCTATTATCTTTTTTAATGGAATTAATATCATAAGCAATTTATTTTCAGTCACTGAAAACGATTGGGATTTAATTTTTAACTCTAATTTAAAAGGAAGTCTTTTCTTGCTTAAAAAAAGTTTTTCTTTATTATCAAAGAAGGCTAGTGTGTTATTTATTGCATCACAAAACGGTGTTGTAGGTCACGAGGACCGCATTGCCTATGGACCTTCTAAAGCAGCAGTTATTCAATTGGTGAAAAATCTGACAGTAGATTTATCCAAAGTTAAAGAGAAAGATATTAGAGTAAACAGTATTTCACCTTCTTATATTCTTACAAAAGAGAATAAAGACATATTATTAAATACAGCGTATGGACAGAGCCTTT
>JAIRLR010000067.1 GCA_031259195.1 Streptococcaceae bacterium
ACAAATCGTTAGAACGGGAGCCTCGCAATAGCACCACTATTCTTGCGTTTTTTTCCTTATCTCAGGAAAAAATTGAACACAATTTTTAATCATGTCCTAGTTTCGCAAGAGGTCTATTAAAGAAGTTTTAAAAGAAATCAACGAAAGTGTTCTAAGAACCTGTCCAAGATCTCAAAATGATGAATAATTTTGGCTCTTTTTTCACACTTTTTCGTTAAAAAGCCTCGCAATAGCACCACTATTCCTGCGTTTTTTGCCTCAAATTGTGCAAAAATAGCTCAAAAATTCATTTCATTAGAGATCTTGGACAGGCTCTTAGTTTGGTCTAATAAAGTTTGGAAAGAGGTCTAATGAAGATTTTTAGTTTAGGTCCAACAATCAATAAAGTGATTTATGGCGTGTTTTTATTTATCATGATTGTAGGAATTGGCGCCAATATTACTTTTTTGGGCGGTAAACATAGTTATGTCAAACAAGCTCATTGGATTTTATTTGGTGCAATTGTTTTAATTATTGCGTTTAGAGTGATTTATGGTTTTTTAGAACGTCTTTCAGAAAAAAAGCTGAAGTGGCTGCTTGCTGGCATCTTTTTTCTATATTTATTTTTTGAAATTTATTTGCTGGCGGCGTTTACTCCTTCTGTAATTCGTGATGCATTTAGAATGCAGGTCGATGCCCTTGCTCTTGCTAAGCATCAAATGCCCGAGTGGCCGATTTATTATAAAATGTTTTCGCAAAATGTTTTACCGACAGCTATGTATGCGGCCCTTTTTCGTGTATTGGGCTATTTTTTATCTTCTCCATTGCTAATTGTCAAAGTTGTGAGCTTTTTGCTAAATACAGCCCTTTTTGCTAGTTTGGTTTACGCAGTTTCTATTGCTGCAAAAAAGAAGTCTCTAACCGTTTTAATGAGTTTAGCGCTGTTTTGTCTTCCGTATCTTTGGACGTACAACTTATGGATATTGTATACAGATACACCTGTCATGATTGCATGGACAGTTTTAGCCTGCTTTTGGTGGAAGCTATCTTTAAAGAGGGACATGTCGCTTAAAGCCTTTGCTTGGTGGTTTTTAATAAGTACGCCTTTTTTCTTTTTTGCTCAGATTATTAAGGCGAATTTTTTCGTTAGTGCTGCTTTTGCAGTCGTTTTGTTTATTTTCTATTTTATTAATTTTAACAAAATTTCCTGGAAAATGTCCTTAGCCGCGATAAGCTTATGTGGTATTTTTGCAGTCTTTTTTTGCGCGGAAGAATTTTTGCAACAGAAAGTTCATTTTTATCAAGATGAGCAATATGCTTATCCGATAGAGCATTGGATGTCGATGGGGTTAAATCAAATATCTAAAGGCCAGTTTCAATCAGAAGATGCTAAAGAGTTAGAGGTATACGGAACGCTAAAGGAGAAAAAACAAGCAGCTAAAGAGCGTTTGAAGAAAAGAATTTTTAAGGAAAAGCTGCGACGCATCCTTTGGCAGTTGATCAATAAAGTTGGAATTTTACTTGATGCTGGTAGGATTTATGGCCGCTATTATAAAGGATTTCAAAAAGTTCCACGTTGGTTTCAAAAACATGCTGTCTTAGCTGAAATCTTTTTTAGTGGTTTATCTCAAATCACACTTTTAGCTATTTATTTACTAGCTTTTGGCAAAGTTTGGCGAGCCTTTTGTATGGGGAGTCCGCAGTTATTAGTGCCGGTGTTAGTGATTTTAAGCATTATTTCTTTTTATGCTTTGCTGTGGGAAGTAGGGCCGAGGTATGGCGAAGTTATTTTAGGACCATTGCTTTTAATTGCCGCATCTCCTTTGATTGGCAAATCGCAGTTGAAATTTAAAACGAAGTTAGGCAGTGTTTTGATCTTTTCTTTGGGCATTTTTTTTGTTTCTAAAATCTTAGCTTCAGAAGCGAAAATGGTTGTTATGCCAGATCAAAAGGCACGAAAGTCATATGCCGGTTTACTGCTTTCTGTTTTAGGAAATTCATCAAATTATATAGCAAGTTACGGTCGAGAAAATTTCGAAATTCCACCTGGCGGAATAGTTTCACAAAAAGTTATTTTAGAAGTAGATGCTTATCAGCAATTGCAAATTTTAAGAAAGCAGAAACAGCGCGGAAAATTTACTCTAAAGCGTGATGGAGATATTGTGTTTACAGCAGTAGAGTTTGATGAAGAAGAATTTTTAATAAAAATTAATAAAAAAATCTTTAAAAAAGGCATTTATGAGTTGATTTGGGAAAATACGAAAAAGTATCCGATTCAAATCGTAGCGCAAAAATCTTCTTTTTATCCTTTGTCAGCATATTCGATTTCAGGAGTACAAACACAAAAAGATTGGTATTTTATTTATAGCTTTAATGAAAAGTTTAGTTATTAAATGGTGAGCAAAGTGAGAAAGTAAATGAAGGAACAAAGTTTTAAAATTGGCACAGTTGAGATTCCGAATAGAGTAATAGTCGCACCCATGGCGGGGATTTCTAATTTAGCTTTTCGTGTAATTGCTAAAGAGTTTGGTGCAGGGCTTGTCGTTATGGAGATGATCAGCGATAAAGGCGTTCATTATCGTAATCAAAAAACGCTGGGAATGCTGCAAATTGATCCCAGTGAGCATCCTATTAGTTTGCAGATTTTTGGTGGCGAAAAAGTTACTTTAGTGGAAGCTGCGGCGTTTGTTGAAGAGCATACAAGTGCAGATATTATTGATATTAATATGGGGTGTCCGGTTAATAAGGTGATTAAAGCAGCAGCTGGTGCGCGTTTGTTGCTTGATCCTGAGAAGATATATGAAGTAGTGCGTGCGCTCGTAAATGCGGTGAGCATCCCTGTTACCGTAAAGATGCGAATAGGATGGGATGAAGAGCATTTATTTGCGGCGGAAAATGCATTGGCCGCAGAAGCTGCAGGAGCAAGCGCTGTAGCAATGCATGGTCGAACACGGATGCAGATGTATCAAGGTGTTGCAAATTGGGAAATTTTGCGAGAGGTCGCAAGTAAGTTGGCAATTCCGTTTATTGGCAATGGTGATGTCAAAACACCAGAAGATGCTCAAGCAATGTTAGAAGAAGTAGGAGCAGATGCGGTGATGATCGGACGCGCAGCACTGGGTAATCCTTGGATGCTTTTGCGTACAGAGCATTTTTTACGTACAGAAGAACAGCTACCCGAGCCTTCTGTTGATGCAAAGATCAAAATGGCAAAAGTTCATTTACAAAAATTAGTGCAGCTTAAAGGTGAAAAGCAAGGAGTTTGCGAATTTAGACAGCTGGCAGCTTATTATTTAAAGGGCATTCCACGCGCAGTCAAGGTAAAAGTTGCGATCAATCAGGTAGAGTCAGAGACAGAAGTAACTGGTCTGTTGGATGAATTTGCAGAAAAGAGTGCAAAATAATGATAAAAGTCTATCAAATTGGCAGAACGTCTAAGAGCCTGTTAACTTGTCTCATAAATCTGTTATCATTCATTCAAAAATGAAAATAGATAGGATGAATGAAAATGAGATATCCAATGTAACATTACGCGAAAACTTTGATGCAATCCGCCCTGAGTTAGAAGCGTTCAAAAAGCGAATAAATTCCAGATTTTATGATTTATAGACACTCTTTGTGCGGTTTTGTATGTTGTCAAAATTTACCTGTGGGTGGCGGCTTTGTTTTACGACTATCCACGGTGGGAAGTTAAGTTTACAGATATTTTAAACAATGGAAAAGTCCACGAAAAAAAGATGGGGCAACTCTGCTTGAGGAACTTTTAAAAAAACGTAATTAGCCTTCGTGAAAGGCAAACGTAATAAAAATACCACATTTTGTATTGTTAATGCCCAAAGTGTGAAAAATACAGATACTGCTGAAGAAAAAGGATATGACGGCGGTAAACCAAGTAGGTACATCCTGCCTAAACTCTTTCAAGCTTCGTAAGACACTCGTTAAGGCAGTTCGCAATTGGAGACAAGTTAACAGGTTCTAAGGAGGATCTAAAAAGACTAAATCAAAACGTAAACCTAAGTTCGCTAAGTCTAAAGCAAGATTGGCATCTTTTTTAAGCAATTTAAAGCGCTTATTGTCCTTGGTAAGCTTAACATTACTTTTAATTACCTGCATTGCCTTAAAATTACGCTCCACCAAGTACTACTTGGTCCATACCGCGCAATACAGCTTCAATCCCCAAAGCGCCACTACCAGCAAATAAGTCCAAACAAACTCCGCCATCAAAATAAGGGCCAATAATATTAAAAAGCGATTCTTTTGATTTATCCGTTGTGGGAGGATTGGTATCTTCTGCTAAACTTTTTAAACGCCTACCACGAAACTCTCCTGAAATTACGCGCACTTTTAATAACCATTAGACCTTCTCGGAAACTAGATGTATGAGAATTTGCGAATTGCCTTAACGATTGGCAAGCAAAGCTTGACAGAGTTTAGGCAAGATGTACCTACTTGGTACGTTTTCTTTTTCCCTGACACGTCGACACGTCGCCAAAAAACCTGTTAACGATCGATCTCCCAACGATAATCATTTTGGCTATTTTTCCACACTTTTTCGTTAAAAAGCCTCGATTTAGCACCGCTAAACTTGCGTTTTTTGCCTCAAATTGTGAAAAAATAGCTCAAAAAACCTGTCGGGCTATTACAAATTGTTTCAAGCTTTGCTTAATTACAATTTGTATAGCGGGATTCATTTCGCTAGAGATCGTTAACAGGCTCTTAGAACGAAAGCCTCGAAATAGAAACACTATTCTTGCGATTTTTTCCTTGTCTCAAGAAAAAATTTAAACGAATTCTCGTTATACCCTATTTTCCGAGAAGGACTATTAAAAATTTATTTCAATAGACCTCTTGCGAAACTAGGACATGATTAAAAATTGTGTTCAATTTTTTCCTGAGATAAGGAAAAAAACGCAAGAATAGTGGTGCTATTGCGAGGC
>JAIRLR010000069.1 GCA_031259195.1 Streptococcaceae bacterium
GATTGTCCTTTGGAAATCGTTAAGCGCTCAAGATGAACATATGTTTAAAGTTATCCCAAAACGTTGGGTTGTAGAGCGATGTTTTGCAAGGCTCAAGAAAGCTAGGCGGATGTATAAAAATGTAGAACGAAAGCTTTCTAAAGTTAAGCAGATGGTGGTGCTTGCATTTTTAAGTATTCTTATAAGAGCCTGTTAACGATCTCTCTATTGATGGATTTTTTGAGAAATTTTTGTGCATTTCTAGGAAAAAAACGTAGGTTTAGCGGTGCTAAATCGAGGCTTTTTGACGAAGAAAGGCAAAAAATTACCAGAAAAGGCACAATTATGGAGATCGTTAACAGGTTCTAAGAAGATGAGACAAGTTAACAGGTTCTTAGAAGAGAAAATAGGGAGTTTTTGTTTACGGAAAGCAGGCATTTTGTGACTTCAGCTTATATTCACATACCATTTTGTGAGCGTATCTGTTATTATTGCGATTTTAATAAAGTTTTTTTGGAGGGCCAGTCAGTAGAGAGCTATGTTGACCTTCTTTTGCGTGAGATAGGCTTGACAATAAAGTCATCAAAAGCTTTAAATGTTGAAACGATTTATATCGGTGGTGGTACGCCCACTTCTTTAAGTGCGAGACAACTTGAAAGATTACTAAAAGGCATAAGAAAGCTGTTACCTTTCATTGAAGGTAATGAATTCACCATAGAAGCAAATCCTGGGGGTTTAACCGTCGAAAAGCTTTTAGTGATAAAAGAATATGGTGTGAATCGTATTTCTTTGGGTGTTCAAACTTTTGATAATGGACTTTTACAAAAAATTGGTAGACGACATACCACTGAGGACGTTGTACAGACATTTGAGATCTTACAACGTGAAAATTTTCAAAATATTTCACTGGATTTGATTTACGCTTTGCCCGATCAAACAATCGAAAGTTTTCAAGAAACATTGAAGATGGCCCTTTCATTTGCTTTGTCACATTATTCACTGTATTCATTGATTTTAGAAGATTATACGATTTTTATGAATCGGATGCGAGATGGTAAGTTTGTGTTGCCTGATGAAGATTTGGCGGCAGATATGTTTGAAATGGCGCTGGATTATATGCATAAGTATGGTTTACAACAGTATGAAATTTCTAATTTTGCCAAGCCTGGTTTTGAAAGTAAGCATAACCTGAGGTATTGGAACAATGAGCATTATTTTGGCTTTGGGGCCGGTGCTGCCGGCTATCTTGGCAATCTTCGTTATAAAAATTATGGACCGATTCAACATTACTTAAATTCACTTAGAAAGTTTGAATTACCTATTAGTAAGCGCGAGGAGCTAAGTTTACAAAATCAGATGGAAGAAGAGCTGTTTTTAGGTTTACGTAAAGTGAGCGGTGTATCAAAACGGCGTTTTTTTGAAAAGTTTGGCGTTTCTTTTTCAAAAATTTATGGTGAAGTTAGCCAGCAATTGGTTGAACGCGGTTTGCTTTATGATGATGGCGAGAATATATCATTAAGTAGGAAAGGGATGTTGGTTGGCAATATCGTTTTCGAAAAATTTTTATTGACTTTTTAAAAAATCAGCCTTTGGACCAATTGTTTCTATTAGCAAATGCTTTCATAATAAGAGTATAGTAGCATAAGAACCTATTAACGATTTCCTTAATTGTGAATTTTCTGGTAATTTTTTTGCTTTTCTTTGTCAAAAGACCTGTATAAGTTCTTTACGATTTGTTCAAGCTTTGCTTGATTTACAAACTTGGTAAACGCAATTCATCAATCAAAAGACAAGTTAGCAGGTTCTAAGAAAAAGCACGGGGTTTAACTTGGAGGAGTTTATTATGGAGGAAAAGAAGAGAATTTTGGAGTTGGTTTCCAAAGGTGTTATTTCAGTAAAGGACGGAATTCATTTATTAGAAAAGCTGGGTGAGACGAAAGAGGACGCTAAATCTCAAGTTGCAAAGCAAGCTCAAAATGATGAAGGAAGCGATACAACACAAAAAAGAGCAACAAGTAAGGCAGATGATCTCAGTAGCGCTTTTTTGCAAATGGGTGAGACATTTAAACAGTTGGGATCGCAGTTTAAGCCATTAGCCAATCAAGTCGGAGATACTTTAAAGTCAGCTTTTCATTCAGCTAAAAATAGTGTCGATATGAAGGAAGTAAAGATCAAGGTGCCAACTTTTGCTTCACAATCTTTTGAAGCTTCATATCCTTTTGAACAAAATGCAGCGGCAACTATTGTCGATATTGAAAATTTAAACGGATATACAAAAATCATCAGATCAGAAGATGAGACGGTTACTTTAGATGTTGATGGAAAAGTTTACGGCGAAAAAGAAGCAGATCCTAAGGAATTTTTTGAACAAAATGCGGTTATTGATGTAACGGATGAAAAAATTTTTATCAAAGCTCCTAACTTGCGAATCAAAATTAACTTTACATTATCGCTTCCGAAGAGAGTGTATGATTATGTTTCAGTGGTGAATGTTAATGGCGATATCAATATCAGTCCTTTGCAAGCGGTGGATGTGATTCTTAATACAAAAAATGGGCGAGTGGATGTTGCTGATTATCAGCTAACCATGCTTGAAGTTAATGACTTAAATGGAAATATTACTGTTGGTAATGGTGAGATGTTAGACTCTGTTATCAAGACGACAAATGGAACGGTATCTTTTAGAGGCGCGACAAAGTCTTTGTCTGTGAGTATTACGAATGGAGATGCAAAGTTAATCCTTTCAGATGAAAGAATTGAAAAAGTCGCTGTAAATAATGTTAATGGAAGTATTAAGTTAGCCGTGCCAAGGAATTTAGGTATTACTGGTGATGTGAAAACAACCTTTGGCGATATTAATACACGCATTCAGGATATGGAAGTGTTGAAGCAGCCAACAAGAAAAGTCTTGAAGTTTAAACGTGATGGTGAGAAAAAAGTTAGCATAGTTGCTAAGACAACTACAGGGCGGATTTATTTAAAAGATGCTGATTAGAGCCCGTTAATGATCTCCGTAATTGCGAATTTTTCGGTAATTTTTTACCTTTCTTTGTCAAAAATCCTCGAAATAGCACCACTATTTCTGCGTTTTTTTCCTAAAAATGCAAAAAAATTCACCAATAGAGAGATCGTTAACAGGCTCTTAAAATCAAAGGAGTTGAAAATTATGAATAATCAAAAAAAGAGATTAAGAAAGTCTAATACAGATATTGTACTTTCGGGAACATTAGGAGGCATTGCTGAGTATCTGGGGATTGACTCAACGATTGTGCGAGTGATTTATGTGCTATTGTTACTTTTTGGTTTGGGATCTCCGGTTTTGCTATATATTATTTTGGTTTTAGTAATTCCACGTGAAGATCGTGGTAATTCAGGAAATTATCGTTACTCTTCATATACAGAGCAAGAAAGAAGAAGACGAAAAGATGTAACTGACTCTGCTTCTGAGAATGATCACTGGGATGATTTTTAAGATAATGTTAATACAAAAAGATTTGTGGTGGGGGAACTTACTACAAGTCTTTTTTATCGTGATATAATGTTCTTCGTTAAATAGACCTCCTCGGAAACTAGGGTATAAGGAGAATTCGTTTAAATTTTTTCCTGAGATAAGGAAAAAAACGCAAGAATAGTGGTGCTATTTCGAGGCTTTTTGACGATGTATCAGGGAAAAAGAAGACGAAGTTCTCATACATCTAGTTTCCGGGGAGGTCTAATAAATAGAAGTGCAAACGAAGGAGTTATAATATGAGAATCGCGGTTGATGCGATGGGTGGCGATCATGCACCACAGGCAATTGTTGAAGGCGTGATGAAGGCGCAGCAAAATTTTCCTGATCTTCATTTTCAATTTTATGGTAAGGAAGATGATATTCGTAAATATATAAAAAATGAAACCAACATCACGATTGTTCATACAGATGAGAAAATTAATGCAAATGATGAGCCAGTAAAATCAATTCGAACTAAAAAGCAAGCATCGATGATTTTAGCAGCAAGAGCTGTTAAAGAAGGTTATGCTGATGCAATGTTTTCGGCAGGGAACACTGGAGCGATGCTGGCAGCAGGTATTTTTATTGTTGGTTGCATTAAGCAAATTGCTCGTCCGGCTTTAATGTCTACTTTACCTTCAGTAGCCGGACTTGCTAATGGTTTTGATATGTTGGATCTGGGAGCAAATGCTGAGAATGATCCTCAACATCTTGTACAGTACGCGGTTATGGGATCTTTTTATGCTAAAAATGTTCGTAGAATTCAAAATCCACGTGTGGCGTTATTAAATAATGGAACGGAAGAAAGCAAAGGTTCCATGATTACGAAAAAAACGTTTGAAATGCTGAGTCAAATGGATGAAATTCATTTTATTGGCAATGTAGAGGCTTGCAATATTTTAGGTGGTATGGCTGATGTAGTGGTGATTGATGGCTTTACAGGTAATGCGGTGTTAAAGGCAATTGAAGGAACAGCTACGACCATGATGAATCTGGTTAAAGAAGCGATTATTTCGCAAGGTGTTAAAGGCAAGCTGGGCGCATTGCTGCTCAAAGATGGGCTAAAAAGTATGAAAACAAAGTTGGATTATTCAAATGCTGGTGGCGCTGTGCTTTTTGGTTTAAAAGCACCTGTGGTTAAAACGCATGGATCTACTGGACCAAAGGCTGTTGCCAAAACCATTGCGCAAATTCATACGATGCTTAAAACGGATGTCGTGGGGCAGTTGGTTGAGCATTATAGCCGTTAACAGGTTCTTAAACTGATAGTCTTTTGAGATTATCAGTTTTTTGATTGGAATTTTTTCAACTTCTGCCATCATGTTATACTAGTTTTAACAGGTTCTAAGCGAGGTTCGATAGATGAGCAAACAAAAATTTGAACTAGCAATTATTACAGGAATGAGTGGTGCCGGAAAGACAGTAGCAATTCAGTCATTTGAAGATATGGGGTATTTTACAGTGGATAATATGCCTCCTACGTTAATTTCTAAGTTTCTGGATTTATTAACGGAAAATAATTCGCTTGAAAAAATTGCAATGGTTGTAGATATGAGATCGCTTGTCTTTTTTAGTCAGCTGAATGATATTTTAAATGAATTGCAGGATTCGCCCAAGATTCATTTGAAAGTGATTTATTTGGATGCAGAAGATATGTCATTGGTTTCACGTTATAAAGAAACAAGGCGTTCTCATCCTTTGGCAGTGGATGGCTTGGTTTTAACGGGGATTCAAAAAGAGCGGGAATTGCTTAGGCCGCTTAAAACTTTTGCTCAGATTTTGCTTGATACCTCGGAGTTAACGTCAAGGCAGTTGCGCCAGAGAATTATAAAGGAGTTTAGTGATGATCGTTGCGATAATCTTTTTCGCATTGAGATGATTAGCTTTGGTTTTAAATACGGACTTCCAATTGATGCAGATATTGTGATGGATGTGCGTTTTTTGCCGAATCCTCACTATATTCCTAAGCTGCGTCCACTAAATGGTCAAGATAAAAAAGTATATGATTATGTGATGAGTTTTCCTGAGTCTGAGAGTTTTTATCAAAACTTTATGGCGATGCTGCGACCGATCTTGCCAGGATATCAAAAAGAAGGAAAGAGTAATTTAACGATTGCTATTGGCTGTACAGGCGGGCAACATCGTTCAGTTGCATTTACACAAAGAGTGACACGAGATTTAAAGATAGAAGGACTTCATGTGAATACCACTCATCGCGATAAAAATAAAAGGAAAAAAACGGTCAATCGTTCATGAGTTATCAAATTGCAGCAAAACCGTTGTTTAGAGGAGAAGGAAGATGTCTTTTGCATTAAAAGTGAAGAAGGAGTTAACGCTTCTTGTTGTTCATAAAGAGCATGCAAGAGCAGAACTTTCGGCCCTGATTCGGATGAATGGCTCGCTATCACTGCAAGAGTATCAGTTTATTTTAAATGTTCAAACGGAAAATCCCTCGATTGCTAGGCGTATTTTTTCCTTATTGAAAGAAACATATGATGTGCATGCAGAAGTTTTGGTGCGCAAGAAGATGAACTTGAAAAAAAATAAAGTTTACATTGTTCGTCTGAAGCAAGGGACATCGAAAGTGTTGGCTGATTTAGAAATTTTAGATGGTATGATGTTTACGACAAATGTCTCCGCAGATTTCAAAGACAATGCTCAAAAGATGAAGTCATACTTGCGTGGAGCATTTTTAGCCGGTGGTTCGGTAAATAATCCAGAGATTAGTCGGTATCATTTGGAGATTCATTCAACTTATGAAAATCATAATCAAGATATTTGTGAGATGATGAATTATTATGGATTGAATGCAAGTGTTTTAGTGCGGAAATATGGCTATATAAGCTATTTAAAAAGTTCGGAGAAGATTGCGGAGTTTTTAACCTTGATCGGGGCAACAAATTCGCGATTTAAATTTGAAGATGTACTGATTATGCGTGACTTTCGAAATTCAGTAAATCGCTTGCAAAATGCAGAACTGGCCAATTTAAATAAAACAGTTGATGCAGCTTGTCGTCAGCTTGAAAATATTAAGTTAATTGAAAGTGTTCAGGGTTTGAAAAATTTGCCTCCAAAATTAATGGAGTTAGCCCAGATGCGTTTGAAACATCCTGATATTAGTCTAAAGGAGTTGGGTGTGATCTTGCCTAGTGGCTTTATTTCCAAATCAGGAATTAATCATCGAATGCGCAAATTAAATGAACTGGCCGAAAGAATTCGACACGAAAGTAGAGTTAGTAATGACAAAGAATAAAATTTTATTAATTGATGGTAATTCCGTAATTATAAGGCTGGACGTAAAAAGATGCCAAGTGAGTTT
>JAIRLR010000080.1 GCA_031259195.1 Streptococcaceae bacterium
TCATGGATCTAGTTTCGCAAGAGGTCTATTATTTATTTCAGAGGTTTTTGCCATGCATATTTTAAGAAAGTTTAATGCCTTTCGAAAATTTTCTAATAAGCACTTAAGCTCCATTCAAATTATTGTTTTTTATTACTTGGCAATGACCATCATTACCTTTTTGCTTTTTAAACTTCCATTTTTTCGTAAACCAAACGCGCATATTTCACTTATCGATATGGCATTTATGGCTGTTTCTACTATTTCTGTAACAGGACTTACAACATTTGATATTCATTATGTTCTTAATAATTATGGCATTATTTTGTTGGAAATTCTTTTTCAAATTGGCGGCTTTGGGATTATGATGATCTCGACTTTCTTTTTTATTGTGGCAAAGCGTAAAATAACTCTACGCCAACGTCAACTGATTGCTGTTGATATGAATCAACCGAAGCTTTCTGGTGTTGTTCGTTTAATTAAATATGCTCTTTTCTTTTTAATTATTATCCAAATTATCTTTGGCATTATTTTTGGAATCTATTTCTATCTTAATGATTACTACCCCCACTTTTCACAAAATCTTTTTTGGGGCATCTATGAATCAGTCTCTGCTGTAACCAACTCTGGTTTTGATGTTCGCGGCAATTCTTTGATGCCTTTTAAAACAGACTATCTTTTCTTGTGCACAATAATGTTTCTCATGTCGCTGGGGGCCATCGGTTTTCCTGTTTTACTAGAAATAGCCGAGTGGTTTAAAAAACGAAAATTACCCATTAAGTATCAATTTTCTCTCTTTACAAAAATAACTTTAACTACCTTTTTTGGTCTTTTTTTGCTGGGCGCCGTTTTGCTTTTTCTTTTTGAGATGGATCATTTTTACCGTGATAAGAGTCTTATCGATTGCCTTACTAACTCTATCTTTTATTCTATGAGTACCAGAAATGCAGGATTACAGCTAAATCCCTTAACTGATTTTCAGCCAACAACTCTTTTAGTTATATCTTTACTAATGTTTATTGGAGCTAGTCCAAGTTCAGTTGGCGGTGGCGTTCGAACAACGACTTTTGCAATTGTTATTCTTTATACATTTTCTTTTTTGAAAGGTAAGGAAAATGTTAATATTTTTAATCGACGCATTCCTGCAGAGGACATTCGAAAAGCGGTTACGGTTTTAAATTTATCTATTCTTTTTTGCTTTCTCTCAGTATTAATTTTAATGGCAACACAACCTAATGTTTCAATTATCGAAATAATCGTGGAAGTTGCCTCTGCCTTTGGGACTACCGGCCTTTCACTAGGAATAACATCTGATTTAACTTGCATCGGTAAAATTACTATTGCTATTTTAATGTTCATTGGACGTGTTGGCACGCTGTATATCCTAATGCTTTTTGTTCCCAAAGAAACGCGTGATCTCGGTTATAAATATCCAACAGAAAAGATTATTATTGGTTAAGGTATGAAAGTTATGCTTGCTAATGATGATATAATGAAACAAAAAAAGATTGGAACGATTTGGTGAAAATACAGGAATTAAGTGAACAATTGGCAAATCAGATTGCTGCAGGGGAAGTGATTGAGCGCCCTGCTTCGGTGGTAAAAGAATTGCTGGAAAATGCCATCGATGCAAAAAGTTCACAAATTGAAATTCATTTAGAAGAAGCTGGGATGAAAAAAATCGAAATCGTGGATAATGGTGAGGGCATTGGGCAAGATGATGTTTTATTAGCCTTTAAAAGGCATGCCACCAGTAAAATTCATCATCGCGACGATCTTTTTCGCATTCGCACACTTGGCTTTCGCGGCGAAGCTTTGCCATCTATTGCCTCTGTTTCTGAAATTCAACTAGAGACCGCAGTTAAAACGGAAAAAAGCGGCAGCTTACTTGTTTTAAAGGGAGGAAAAGTAGCAAGCCAAGCTTCCGCTCCTTTACGCCAAGGAACCAAAATTATCGTTTCCAATTTATTTTACAATACCCCTGCAAGATTAAAATATATCCGTTCTTTACAAACAGAACTAGCGGCGATTAGTGATATTATCCATCGTTTGGCTCTTAGCCATCCGCAAATTGCTTTTGTCTTTACACATGAGACTCATCAAATGATTCAAACCGTTGGCAATGGTGATTTAAAAACGACCTTAGCAGGAATTTATGGGCTTGCTAATGCTAAAAAAATGATCCCGATAGCAGATAATGACTTAGATGCAAAGCTTGCGGGATACATTTCTTTACCAGAATTAAATCGCAAAAGTAAAAAGTATATTTCTATGATTATTAATGGGCGCTATATCAAAAATTTTCAACTAAACCGTGCTATTATCGCAGGTTATGGATCAAAATTAATGGTAGGCTGTTTTCCTATCGCTGTTTTAGAAATTACAACGGATCCACTATTAGTTGATTTCAACGTTCATCCAACTAAGCTTGAAGTGCGGCTTTCCAAAGAAAAAGAATTGATGACGCTTATCACAAAAACGATTCAAGAAACGCTCGCTTCAAAGCAACTAATTCCTGAAGGATTAGAAAATTTATCATTTCAAAAAAAAGAAATATTACCTATAAAAAAGAGCACGGAACAAACTTCTTTAAGCCTAAATGCAAATAATATATCGTCTTCAGTTGATTATACTAATTACTTACGTGAAAAAAATTTATCACAAAATTATGTCGAAGAAGCAGCTGAAACACTGATTTATGATAAAAAAAGTGGGCAATTTTCAACAAATGCAAAAGAAAATGGGCTAGATTTCAAAAACAAACAGTTTCCTGAACTAGAGTACTTTGGACAAATGCATGGAACATATCTTTTTGCGCAAAATGAAAAAGGTTTATATATTCTTGACCAGCATGCAGCTCAAGAGCGAGTAAAATACGAATACTATCGAGAAAAACTTGCTCAAGTAGGCGATGATTTACAGGATTTGTTAATTCCAATCATCCTTGACTATCCTTTAAATGATAGAATAGTGATCAAAGAAAAAGAAAATCTTTTACAACAAGTGGGAATTTTTTTAGAAAACTACGGAGAGAATTCTTTTCTCTTAAGGCAGCATCCTGCATGGCTTCCTAAAGGATATGAAGAGGCAAGTATCCGTGAAATGATTGATATTCTGCTGCTTAAAGGTTTGGTAGATACCAAAGAATTTCGTGAAAAAGTGGCAATTATGATGAGTTGCAAGCATTCCATAAAAGCTAATCATTCTTTATCAGATGTAGAAGCTAGGGCGTTAATTACGGATTTAGCAAAATGTCAAAATCCTTTTAACTGTCCTCATGGACGGCCTGTCTTGATTCATTTTAATACGATGGATATGGAAAAAATGTTTAAACGTATTGTTTATTAATTATGCGAAAGGGTATTGTATGAGTTTAAAAGTTGAAAATTTAACAGGTGGTTACGGTCATTTTCCTGTTTTACAAGATATTAGTTTTGAGGTTAAAGGTGGAGAGTTAGTTAGCTTGATTGGCTTAAACGGAGCGGGAAAAAGTACAACTATTAAAGAAATTATGGGCCTTTTAACTCCGCAAAAGGGTCAAATTTTGGTTGATGGTCTAACTTTAAAACAAGATTCTGAAAAATATCGCCAAAAAATTGGTTTTATTCCGGAAACGCCTGTGCTTTATGAAGAGCTAACATTGCGTGAACACATTGAAGTGACAACCATGGCATATGATCTTGATCGAGATAAAGCTTTTGCTCGTGCAGAAGAATTGTTGAAATTATTCCGTTTAGAGAAAAAAAAGGATTGGTTTCCGACGAATTTTTCTAAGGGCATGAAGCAAAAAGTTATGGTTCTTTGTGCTTTTTTAGTGGAGCCAAGTTTATTTATTATTGATGAACCCTTTTTGGGTTTAGATCCCTTAGCTATCCATGATTTATTAGAAATGATGAAGCAGGCAAAAAAGAGCGGAGCAGCATTACTGATGTCTACACATATCTTAGCAACAGCCGAGCGCTACTGTGATCGATTTGTGATTTTACATGAAGGAAAAATTCGGGCAATTGGTGGTATCGAAGAATTGCGTATCGAGTTTAATATGCCAAGTGCAACACTAGATGATATTTATATCGCTTTAACAACTGAAGAAGGTGCATTTTAATGAATGATTTATTAGACCTCTTGCGAAACTAGATCCATGAAAATTGCGTTTCTTTTTCCCTGATATTTCGTCAAAAAACCTGTCGGGTTCTAACGATTTGTAATCAAGCAAAGCTTGAACAAATCGTT
>JAIRLR010000082.1 GCA_031259195.1 Streptococcaceae bacterium
GTTCATGGAGATGTACTGGAACAAGGATTCCAAAGATTAAAAAGTAAAACGATGAATGGATTATTAAAATAAAAACAATCAAGTAAAGCATTAATTTTTAAGTTAGTTTAACTAAGTTATGTTGAAACATTGAAAGAAAATAAAAATCTTTTTATGTTCTTCCGATTTAAACTCTGTTTAAATTGAAAAGACTTGTTCTACAAAACGTTGGATTAACGCTTTATTAAAACTAAAAAATTAACATTCATCAGAATTTATACTTTTTGAACGTTTATTAAAAAGTCTTAATTAACATACGTAACTACAAGAGAAAAGTTCATTAATTTCTTTTAAATTAATACTTCTAAGATAGATACTCAAAAGACCATAAACACCTTACATAATAACAATAACTAATCAACTGAGCTTGAAGTCTCCAATCTATACATTGGAAAGCAAAACTCTTTATTATGATTATATAATCTTATAGTTACTGAAGTAGATGCACTATCCTTTTATCAGGTTATTAGAAAAAATATTGCATATAGTTAAACTTCCTTCAATAACTTGGCCATTAGCCAAATCTTCTGATAATAAATAGTCACATTCATTTTCAAGTGCAGATGCTATAATGAGTGAATCGTAATATGAATAACTATATTTTCTATGAATAAAAAGAGCATATTTAACAGTATCTTTATTAACAATTGATAGCGTATTGGTTCGACATATTTTATCTACAGCGGCTTCTACCTTAAGTGGTTCTAATTTTAACTTCCTTATGCAGACATTACAGAACTCGTTCAGAACTTGTGTACTGAGAATTCTATCATATTTGTTGATTTGCTTGATTGCAAGGTTATGCTTTTTTTGATCATCTATAGAATATATATAGATCAAAATATTAGTATCCACAAATGCTTTATCTACGGACATTTGCTTCATCTCTGTTAAATTTAAAACCTTGAGTAAAGATTTTCAATTCTGTAAAATCATCATGAGTTAAAGTACCTGCTTTAGTTTTATCAACACTAATAGTCTCTAAGTCATTCTTTGCAGATGAAATTGGTTCTATAGTAAGAACACAGTTATTTTTCTGAACTAACACTTTAGTTGTGCCAAATGTATTAGCTATATACTCATATAAAGTGTCTATGTCCATAATTTGTTTAGTCATTCAACTTGACCTCCTTTAAGTAATTCATTTATCAAACTTAAAATTTGAACTAAATCTGGTTTCAGTTTTTCAAAAGATTCAGTATCATCGCTTGACGTTTTAAACTTTTCAAGTTTAGATTTAAACGTAGTAACATGAGTCTGAAAACGTATTACTTTTTTGCTCATCCAAAGAGGAAGCAACTGATTGTTGATTTGACATTAACTCATTTTTTTGTTTGGATGAAGTTTTTGATGACATATTGCTACCCTAATTTTTAAATGAAATACGTTCCAGTATAACATAATTGAGTCAGTTGTCAGCTCGGTAACCGAGCTGACAAAACACTTTCTAAATAATTTTAACAAAAATCGGAGCTCAATGTCAAGAGAAAATCTAAATAATCTTAAATTTCATTTCTAAGGCAAAATTGAAGATAATTTCAAATTTAGATGTAAATTAGGATGATTAAATAGTCACTTTTCCACGAATTCATATATAAATTTCCACAAAAAACTTCAATGAAATGACTATTAATAGCTAAGATATTGAGTTTAATCCTATTCTTACCATTTATTCTTTATTGTTTATCTATCATATTTAATAATAGTTAATATACTATATTATGATAAGTATTTATGATTTATTTTAATTTAATTCATTATTTCCCACGGAGATATAACCATGTCAACTAATGAAATCTGTTGCGCCCAAGTTAAAATGTCCGGTTTTTGGCCAAAATTAAAATGTCATTCTGCTGTAAGCACAAAGTTAAAATGTCCGGTTTTGCATCTTATTGAGTCATACAAATTCAACACAGAACCAAGTTAAAATGTCCGCTTTTTCTCCAAAGTTAAATTGTCATCTGTATCTTGTGGCCTCAGGAAGAGGTTTATGGGATGGCTCAGAGGATTCAATCGTAGGCCACGCGCCATGAGAAAAAATGGGGCCATAAAGGCTAAAACAACCTGGAAAGTCTTACAGGGCAACAACATTTGGTATAAGCCCAAAGTAGAAATGTCCACCCCGCCCTAAAGGCTTCCCTCTAAAATCAAAACGAACCTAAGCCCAAAGTTGAAATGGCCCCTTGTCCAACGTCAAGAACCGCTAAAACAGCATAAATAATAGCAACATAGTTCTAAGTCCAAAGTAGAAATGTCCAAAAAGCCGACTCTCTTGCCAAAAGGGCAACACAGACCCAAGCCCAAAGTTGAAATGTCCGCTTGTCCAGCGGCAAGAACCGCTAAAACGGCCATAAATAATAGCAACATAGGTCTAAGCCCAAAGTAGAAATGTCCAAAAAGTCGACTCTCTTACCTAAAGGGCAACACAGGCTCTAAGCCCAAAGTTGAAATGTCCCCTTGTCCAACGTCAAGAACCGCTAAAAAGGTCATAAATAAAAGCAACATAGGTCTAAGCCCAAAGTAGAAATGTCTAACGCAAATCAATGCAAAACAAACACAATTCCGAGTATTATGCCGAATTTACTTTTATTTAAAAGTAATAGACAAGGAGGTAAACATCGTGTCTAAAAAACCACAGAGCCCACGAGGCTCGTCAAACCGTCAGCCCTAGAAAAAGCCAGGGTTTTAGATCAGGTCATCAACATGAAATTGAAGAAGCAGGAGGCTGCCAAGCTCCTCAACATGAGCACCAGGAACGTCGCTAGGCTCATCGATAGGTACCTCCAAGGCGGCGAAGCCGCCTTGGAACACAAGTCTGCGGGCAAACCCTCTAACAACAAGAAGCAGATTGATGCGAAAGAGCATGTGCAAAAGCTATTGAAAAATGAGTACGTCGGGATAGGCCCCACGCTGGTCAGCGAGTTCCTTCAGGATGACCATGGATTCAAGGTCAGCCCCGAGACCATGAGGACTTGGATGATCGAGGCAAACGTGTGGAAACCCAAAACAGGGAAACCCAAGGCCCGCCGCAGCAGGCCGAGGCGCGCTTGCTTCGGCGAGCTCATACAAATGGACACAAGCGAACACCTTTGGTTTGGTGATGATCATCCGATTACTCAAATGATAGCCATGATAGACGACGCTACTAGTACGCTTCATGCCCGGTTCTACACCACCGATTCAGTCGAAACCAATATGGACTGTTTTTAAGAGATATCTCCACCTACGGACTTCCTAAGTGCCTCTACACGGACAGGGGAACAGTCTTCCACTACACACCACCAGGCGGAGACGTAAAGGGCTTTAAGCTCAGCAAAAAAGGCCCAACACCCTACATCCAGACTCAGTTAGAAAGGGCCCTAGCGGAATGCGGCATCCAACACATCAAAGCTCATAGTCCGCAGGCTAAGGGTTATGGAAAGATATGTATTATGTAAAGTAATTGGCTAAACACAAGAAAATCTATTAAATTGTCTAAACTACTTTACATATTTTATTTGGCAATGTTACCATTAAGTATCAAGGGCAGAATTGCTTTTGATCTTGTTAGTTGGCCTTAGCATATAAAAAGCTTTGGAATTTCTAGGATACAATTCGGTATGACAGAAAATATTCAAAAAGCAAATTTTCTTGACTTGTCTAATTAATTTCTTGATTTTTATAGAGCACGATGTAGGCACCGCCAACATTATAGCCATTCGGTTCCTTGTGCTAACTTCAGGGCAGTGAAGACAGTTTTGTTTTAAAGATAGTGTAGAATGCGTATATCAATTAGTAATGGTAAAAACCAGTAACTCTTTGCGATATATCATATTGTATATTTAGAATTTAACAGATATTTTATTGAAATATTGAAGATATTATGTAAACACAATTCAATTATTTTCTTTCAATTATCTGCTATATGTACTTAAACTTTACATAACAAATATCTTTCCATAACCTTTGGCTTCGAGGGAGTATGCGTGGATGTGGGGTATTCTGCACTCCTCGAGGGGCCCTCGCGATCTGGGTCTTGCCCTTGTCGAAGTGGCTGAGCACGGCCTCCTTCGGCTCCCTCTCCTTAAGGACCTTGAAGAGGTTTTACGTTGTCCGTGTAGAGGGACATGGGCATGCCGTTGCAGACGATGTAGCTCTTGAAGGCATCCATGTTGGAGAGGGTCGAGTCGCTGTCGTAGAACCTCGCGAAGACCCTGGAGGTGGCCTTGGAGAAAGAGGGAATCTTAGTCTTATCAGGGCCACGATGATATGAAGACAGAAGATGTTCCATCAATCTCTTTGGGCGTTTAGGGGACTTCTATCCGAGAAATGTTGGAGGCTTAAGGGAAGCCGTGGTCGGCACTATATCTTTAATTAAAAAGTGACGGCGAACGTCTCCATGCCATTTACCAAAGAAGGAGCAGAGCCAGGATATGCTAAAGAGAGATTCCTAGGAGTGCTAGATGAAAATGGGACA
>JAIRLR010000096.1 GCA_031259195.1 Streptococcaceae bacterium
AGATCAACGTGCCTGTTATTTTTGCTGGCGGTGTCTATACCAAAAAGGATATTAAACATTACCTATCCCTTGGCTGCTCTGGGGTACAAATGGCTACTCGTTTTGTAGGTACTGTGGAATGTGATGCACCTGATGATTTTAAGAAACGTTACTTAAATGCCACAAAAGAAGATGTTGAAATTGTTAAATCACCTGTTGGCATGCCAGGTCGAGCAATTAAAAATACTTTTAGTTCAATTAACAAAACCCAGAAAATTCCTATTAAAAAATGCCGAAATTGTCTATCAACAAAGCTATGCAATCGCAAAGATATCCCATTTTGTATTTCAGAAGCATTGCTAAATGCGGTCAATCATCATACTGATAATGCTTTGCTTTTTGCTGGAGCTAATGTTTACCGTGTTAACGAAATTACAACTGTTAAAGCAATTATTGATGAACTAACAAAATAGAATCTCTTTCAAAAGATTTTGGTTTTTCTGAAAGGATTCGAAATTGTTTGACTAAATTTTGTAGACGGCCCCTTAGAAAGTGATTTTTGATTTGCTTTTAATTTGCGATATACTCAATCAAGATGAAATAAATTTTAATGGAGGAAGATAATGAGTAATCGTTATGCCATTATTTTAGCGGCCGGCAAAGGCACACGGATGAAATCAAAGCTTTATAAAGTTTTACATAAAGTGGCAGGCAAGTCGATGGTGGAGCATGTATTAGCGCAAGTTGCCCAAACTTTACCGAAAGAGATTATCACTGTTGTAGGCCACGGGGCTGATGCCGTAAAAGCGCAGTTGAAGGAGCGTTCAAGTTATGTTTTGCAAGAGGAACAGCTAGGAACTGGCCATGCAGTGCTGCAAACACGTGCGTTATTAGATGATAAAAACGGAGAAACATTAGTTATCTCTGGTGATACTCCGCTTTTAACAGCACAAACATTAAAAAATTTATTTGAACATCATGTTAAAAATCATGCCAGTGTTACTGTTTTAACTGCCAAGACAGAAGATCCAACTGGCTATGGACGAATTATTCGCAATGATTCAGGAGAAATAGAGCGGATTGTAGAGCAAAAAGATGCAACAGCATTAGAAGCAAAGGTTCAAGAAATTAATACAGGCGTTTATATATTCAACAATGAACTATTATTTAATGCCTTATCACAACTAAACACAAACAATGCGCATGGAGAGTATTATCTAACAGATGTTATTGAAATTTTAAAAAAGCATGGCAAGAAAGTTGCTGCTTTCCAAATCTCTTCCTTTAAAGAATTTCTTGGTGTGAACGATCGCATCGCTTTGGCTGAGGCAAATAGCTTGATGCGTGAGCGAATTAATCACTCCCATATGATGAATAGTGTGACATTGCTCGATCCTGCATCAACTTATATTGAAGCTGATGTTGAAATTGGCAGTGATACGATCATTGAGGGTAATGTAAACTTAAAAGGCCAGACGAAAATTGGCTCTAATGTTTTTATTGGCTCTGATTCGGAGATTGTAGATTCAATATTGGAAGATGATACAAGGGTTATTCGTTCGGTGATTGAAGGCAGTGTGCTGAGAAAAGGCGCTGATGCAGGCCCCTTTGCGCACCTGCGACCAAAATCTGAATTAGGCAAAAATGCTCATGTTGGTAATTTTGTCGAAGTTAAGGCTGCAACTTTAGGTGAAGGAGTTAAGGCTGGACATTTAACATATGTAGGCGATGCTGAAATCGGACGCGAAGTGAATTTAGGTGCAGGGGTTATTTTTGTCAACTACGATGGCAAAAATAAACTTAAAGCAAAAATCGATGATTACGCATTCATTGGTTCCAACTCCGACATTGTCGCACCGATTTACATTGGTAAAAATGCCGTAGTAGCAGCTGGCTCAACGGTTAATCAAAATGTGCCTGAAGATGCTTTAGCACTTGGACGTGCTAGACAGGTAGTCAAAAAAGGCTACGCTCGACGGTATAATCATTATCGGAAAAGTAAGTAATAAATTAAAACTCCCGACTTTTGCAGTCAAGCTTCTTACAAAAGTTGGGAGTGATTTTTTAGTTTCATTTCAAATTTTTAACTAACTTCAAAACATTCTTGCCATCTTTATATTCATATTCCAAATCATCCATCATTTTCTTAACCATAAAAATACCCAGTCCGCCGATTGGTTTATCAAGAATATTACTGTCATCATTTTCATTGCCTTCAGCTTCCAGTGGGTTAAACTTAAAGCTATCATCAATAAAGGTTAGAGACATTTTTTCTTTTTCTATTTCTATCACAAGAGTTAAAGTCTTAGCCTTAGAATGATTTAAGATATTGGAAACAATCTCATCAACAGCCACCATAAAGGCATGTTGAATTTTCATATCAATAGCCCTTCTCTCCATAGTTTTCTCGATAAAGTTAAGTGCTTTATTCGTCATCTGTTCATCAACTGTTAAATCAACTTTTTCCATCAACGCTTGCTCACTTCCTTTAGTGATCACTGATAAAGCTAACATTGTGATATCATCAAATTGTGCGACCCCTTGTGAATAACTATCAATATCAGAAAGAATATTCCTTAACATTTCTCCAACTACTTCATGCATATGTGTTTGACAGGCTTTCCTCAAACGATCCCAACCAAAAGACTCATTTTCTTTATTAACAGCATCAGGCACTCCATCTGTATAAAGCAATAAAATCTCTCCAGGATTCAAAAAAAGTTTATTAATAACATATCGCGTTCCTTCTATTCCGCCAAGAACAAAATTACGTTTTTCCGGTTTAACGTAACGTACCGTTTTATTATCCTTATTCATAATAATCAAAGGTTCATGTCCGGCATCAGCATAAAGTAAAAGACCTGTTTTAACATTAAAAACGCCAAGTA
>JAIRLR010000146.1 GCA_031259195.1 Streptococcaceae bacterium
CGAAGTTCGGCGAGGGTCTTTAAGAGATTTTATCTCCATTTTAAGTTTTTGTATATTCATAAGTTTATTATTGCGGTTTTATGAAAAAAAGTAAATGCTGTTGCCCTGGCCAGTATCACGATTACGCGAAGCATCCACACGTGTAAAACGCTCAAAAATAGCTGCTTTTTTCTTGTTAGAAATCCCGATTCCGGTATCTTTAACCGCAAAACTCCACTCTTTTGTCTTGCTTTTTAACACAATTTGCACACAATCTTTAGCTTTTGTATATTTTAAGGCGTTGTCCAATAAAATCACTAGTAACTGTTGGATTAACTTTTCATCTGTTGTGATTTCTTGCGGAAATGTTGGATTCACTTCAAGCGTTACTGTTTTTCTTTCCATCTCGCCTAACAGCTGATAATTAGCGACTAAACTCTCCACCATTTCTTTAACATTCACAACTGCTTTTTTAACCTCTATTACCTGAATATCTGAACGAGCCAATGTTAATAAATCCGTGGTCAATTGACGTAAACGCCTAATTTCTGATAGGGCATCGCCAATTTCTTTAGAATGCTCAATAATTTTTCCTTCAGGTTTCGTAAACAACAACTCTAATTTATTTTGCACGACAGAGAGTGGCGTGCGCAGTTCATGACTAGCATTTTCAACGAATTCTTGCTGCTTTTTCCATGATTTCAAAATCGGACGCATAAATAAATGCGAAAGCAAAAAACTAACTACAATCGAAACTAGCCAAAAAATCAACATACATCGAATAATTATATTAATAGAATGCTCAGTTGATCGCTGAATTTGATTCACATTTGAAAAAACTTGCATATAACGAATTGATGGATCAGAGTCAATGCGAACAGGGACTAATATATAGCGAAAATATAAATTTACACCATAAGACTTTGCTGATAGCTGAGCTGTTTTCTTCTGCTCAAGATTTTTTAACTTTATCTTTTTAAAAGCCGCCTCAACTTGAATATCATCTTTAACAAAGAAAATCGGAGTTTTCTTTGTCCAAAAAATAATATTTGTAGACAAATCCTCAACACTGCGATCCACTTCTTCACCACTTGATGAAAACCAATTTTTAAACTTTTCAAACTTTGAATTCTCTAAAAAAGGTTCAGGTTTTTTGGAAATACTTTCAAGCCTCTTATCCACTTCCAAATAAGCTGTTTGCTTTAAAACGCTAAGAACAATAAAAGTAAGCGACGAAAAAATGCCAGCAAATGCAATCGTTTGCTGAATAAAAAAAAGCATCCTTTGTTTTTTACTTAACTTACCTAGCATTTTTTATCCCTTAGAACCTGTTAACGATCTCGCTATTGATAAAATTTTTGGTTAATTTTTAGGCAATTTGTGGAAAAAAACGCAGAAATAGTAGTACTATTTCGAGGATTTTTGACAAAAAAGTGTCAAAAATTAAACAAAATTGCGCAATTCTGGAGATCGTTAACAGGTTCTTATAACTTTAAATCTTTTAACAGGCTCTAAGCAAATATCCCACATTACGAATGGTTTGTAACTCCTTGTCAATCCCAACAGCTTTCAACTTCTTACGCAGTTTGCTCATATAAACTTCCACCACAGTTAAAATCGTTTCCGACTCAAAGCCCCAAATACGATCAAAAACCTGCTCTTTCGATAAAATCGCCCCTTGATTTTGAACTAAATAAATCAATAACTTCAACTCTTTGCCATGAATGTCAACCATCTTTTCTTGAAAAGTCACCGTTTGCTTTCTTAAATTAATAACAAGATCCTTATACATCAAAGAATATTCATCCAACATGCGTCCGCTACGTTTTAAAAGAATTTTCAAGCGCATAAATAACTCTTCCAGGTAAAAGGGCTTAGTTAAATAATCATCAGCGCCAAAATCAAAACCTTGCATCTTATCTTCAATGCCATCCTTTGCTGTTAGCATTAAAATCGGCGTTACTATCTTTTGCTTGCGTACCTTCTCTAAAATCTCAATTCCGGACTTATTTGGCAACATCCAGTCTAAAATAATGGCATCATAAGTTACATCTAAAGCTTCAAAAGCACCTTCATCGCCATCAAAAATCGGTGTTACTGCAAAATCTTTTAAATACTCAACAATACTGGCTGATAGTTTTTTATCATCCTCAATCAATAATATCTTTATCATAAAAGCACTTCCTTAAAACGGTCTTAAAATCTCCATTGCTAGCGCATTGCTTAAAGTTGCGAATTCTTGAATAGTTAACGTTTCACCGCGTTTTTTGGGATCAATTTTTGCGTTTTCTAAAGCCTTTAACAGCTTGTCTTGCGTTTTTTGATCCTTACCATATGCATGTACCAAATTATTCCAAAGAGTCTTTCTTCGCATCGCAAAGGCTGCTTTTATCAGATGAAAAAACGCTTTTTCACCAGCTACCAAAACAGCTGGCGTTTCGCGCCTCGCTAAAGAAAGAACAGCGGAATTCACCTTCGGCTGCGGAATAAAGACCGCTTTTGGAACCGTAAAAGCAACGTGTGCTTCCCAAAAGGACTGAACAGCAACTGACAGTGAGCCGTAAGCTTTGCTGCCAGGCTTTGCTGAAATCCGCTCGGCCACTTCCTTTTGGATCATAACTACTATTTGCTCAATCTCTAACTCACTTTCGATTAAACGCATAAGAATCGGCGTTGTCACATAGTAAGGTAAGTTTGCAACAACTTTTAATGGTAAATACTTTTTAAAAGCTTTTATAGTTTCCTGTTTTAAGTCAGCTTTTAAAATATCTTGATTAACCACTGTAACATTTGGATATGGGCTTAATGTCTCTTTTAAAACAGGCAACATTCGCTGATCAATCTCCAAAGCAAGCACTTGCTGCGCCATACGCGCTAGCTGCTCTGTTAAAGTGCCAATTCCCGGACCAATTTCTAAAACATTAGCTGGCTGATATAAGCCTGCCACTTCGACAATTTTTTGTAAAATATTGGCATCTGTTAAAAAATTTTGCCCTAAGCTTTTCTTTAATTTCAGATCATATTTTTTTATTATCTCTCGCGTTCTACTTAAAGAGGCAATATCTTGCAAATTTCGTTCATTCATTAACTTTTCCTCTTAGAGCCTGTCCAAGATCTCACAATGATGAATGATTTTGGCTCTTTTTCCACACTTTTTCGTTAAAAAGCCTCGATTTAGCACCACTAAACCTGCGTTTTTTGCCTCAAATTGTAAAAAAATAACTCAAAAATTCATTTCATTAGAGATCTTGGACAGGTTCTTAGAACCTGTTAACGATTTCTCTTCGCACCTCATCAACATGTTTAATCTGCTCTAAAATTGTTTTATTGATGACTGAACCGATCGTTTCAATTGTATCAGCATCTACCACTTCTTTAATCCGCTTAGTGTCGTCTTTTCCTTCAACAACAATGATCTCTTGAATTTTCGGCTTCATGTAGACTCCTCTAAGCTAAATAAGCGGTGAGCGTTCTTTGTTGTCTGTCTTGCTACTTCTTGCCATGGCACATCACGCAGCTCAGCAATTTTTTCGACCACATAACGCGCATATCCTGGCTCATTTCTCTTGCCACGAAAAGGAACAGGAGTCAGATACGGCGCATCTGTTTCTACCAACAGCTGTGTAATCGGAACCTCTTTTGCCACTTTATGAATCTCTTCTGCTTTTTTAAAATCTGTAGTCATAGGTTTATTAAATTTAATGCCCCTTGTGT